>JAQBNJ010000032.1 GCA_028288645.1 Sediminibacterium sp. | reverse complement strand
TATGAAAGAGGTTATCAAACGGGCATCATCGCCCACCCCTTCATTCTTTGTAAAGCTGCGTAACATAGGATTGGGATTGGCCAGTGTATCTGCCGCCATTCTTACCGCCCCGGTAGCCTTGCCCGGCGCAATTATAGCCGTTGCAGGTTATGCTGCTGTGATTGGTTCTGTTATTGGCGCTGTTAGCCAGTTAGTGAAGAAGGAAGAGTAAGTTAGAAAGCGCGCTCCGGAAACGGGGCGTGCTTTTTTATTCCGGCTATGAGCTGCGAGCCATGAGCTATGGGCCGGCATAGCCCGCGGCTCACAGCTTTACGGGTTCTACAAAAAATAAGAACGAATAATGAACCACATACGAGGCACAACTTGTCGCGCCAAAGGCGTGATGGATACATAGGCTGTCACATAATTTTTATTATTTCATTCTCGGCAGAGTCATGATCTTCAAATTCTCACACTGATGCAAAAAGTAGATCAAAACCATGCGGAGAAAGAAATGGCCGATAACTCTATTTCAACCCTTGATTCGCGTAAGTAATCCATCCAGTACCTGAAAATCTGTAACTTCACAAAATGACCATAGCAGAACATATAAACTGGTGGAAAGAGGATGCTGTCCGCACCTGGGAAACGGCTTCCTTTAATAAGGAAGGCGGACAATATGTTTTTGCCTTATTTGCTTTTCATTTAGCTATTGAAAAACTTTTAAAAGCCATCTGGATCAAGGACAACAACCTGCAATATCCGCCGAGGACACACGATCTGACGATACTTTACAACCAGACTGACCTGGATCTTTCCAATGGCTGGTATGACTATCTCGGAACAATCAATGAATGGAACATCGAGGGCCGGTACCCGGATTATAAACTAAAAATATACAAGCGGGCTTCTGCCGAATACCTGCAGGAACACACTGAAAAATTAGCCCGACTGAAAACGCTTCTATTGAAAACTATTGACTGATGCGGTTTACAAAAAAAAAATTATACGGCCATATCCGCCACTTTTTAGAGGACCTGGAAAAGGCGGGTTATACCATTAATAAAGTTATTTTATTCGGATCTTATGCAAATGGATACCCGGATGATTACAGCGATATTGACCTGGCTGTGTGGTCACCTATGTTCAGCGATGATGGGTTTGAGGAAAAAGATAAAATAAGGCCGCTGCTACAGAAGTACACACCCTTACAATTGCATCCTTACCCTTCCGGCGAAACTGTAGCTGATGACCCTTTTATCGGGGAGATTGAAAGAACAGGGATTGTGCTCGACTCCCCGCTGTTACTGGGAAGCAAGCGATGAGCTGTGAGCCACGAGCCATGAGACAAAACAGATCACAGCTTCCCGTCAGAAGGAAAACACACTTCATTTTCTGAAACGAATGCAATCAGAAATCAACCTTATTAACCTAAAAATGGCACGCGGATAATGCGGAAAGAACGGATGAGCGCAGATCAGGGAAAACACAAATCCGTTAAAATCAGTCCCTTGCGGGCAATGTCATTAAGTTAAAAACATTTCACGCAAAGACGCCAGGGAGCAAAGTGGCAAAGGGTTTTCTTTGCACCTTGGCGTCTTTGCGTGAAACATACCTTCATATTTTAACTTAATGACATTGCCCTTCCGCGTTATCCGCGTGCCATTGCTCACAGCTCGCGGCTCACAGCTCATAGCTTAAAAAACCTCATGCTGAAATCAAAGTAATATGTCTTTTACATTCGACATTTATTACCAATATTTGTCTTTACAAAAGTCATTTACCCTGCTTTAAAGGCTGATCAAGGCTTTCATAGATCGAATTATTACTCAGGTATTCCGGTATCATCTTCTTCATCATCTTAACGATCTCCGTTTCACTTTTAACTGATCCGATAAGGCCAATAAGGATATTAATATCTTCTTCCACTTCTGCATAATCATATTCACGCACGCGAGCTATCAATATCTGGTCGTGATAGGTAGGAATTGTATTCTCTTCGGTTGTCAGCAATTCTTCATGCAGTTTTTCACCGGGACGCAGGCCCGTGAATTTAATATCAATATCCACGCCTGGTGTTAAACCTGATAGCCGTATCATTTTCCTGGCGAGATCGGTGATCTTAACCAGTTTGCCCATATTGAATACAAAGATCTCACCACCTTTTCCCATGCTTCCGGCTTCCAGTACTAATTGACAGGCTTCGGGTATCGTCATAAAATACCGGCTGATGTCTGGATGGGTTACTGTAACCGGACCGCCCTGTGATATCTGCGTCCGGAACCTTGGGATTACTGAACCATTTGATCCCAACACGTTTCCGAAACGGGTAGTAATAAATTTTGTGACCGAATTTATTTTCTCTGCTTTGTTGCTTTCAGAAATGTTTTCGTTACCAATCTCTTTTATCTTATGGTTATACAATGACTGCACATAGATCTCCGCAATGCGTTTGGTAGCACCCATCACATTGGTTGGGTTTACTGATTTGTCTGATGATATCATCACAAATTTCTGAACGCCATACTTCAACGCGAGGTCGGCAACATTTTTTGTACCGATCACATTGGTTGCCACAGCTTCGTAGGGATGAAGTTCCATTAAGGGAACATGTTTGTAGGCCGCAGCATGGTAAACATAATGAGGCGCGCATTCCTTGAAAATGCTTTCCATCCTGCCATAATCGCGTACATCCGCAATAAAATACCTAAAAACATTCGCGGAGAAATGTTCGCTGTAGATAAGCTCGGATTCATACAAGGCAGTTTCACCCATATCAACAAGGATAATGGTTGAAGGATTGAAGCGCGCTAACTGCCGTACAATTTCATTGCCGATGGAACCTGAAGCGCCGGTAACCAATATTCTTTTATTCCTTATTTGAGCATCGATGATCTCATTATGAATATGAATGGGTTCGCGGCCCAGCAGTTCTTCGATCCTGATATCATGTATCTGCCTAACAGACAATTGTCCGTTGATCCATTCCTTCACAGGTGGTGTGAGCATTACCTTTATCCCTTTGTCGAGACATATATCAACGATCTCGTTTTTCTTTTCTGTTGACAATACAGTAGTTGCAATAATCAATTCGTCTACATGTTCATTCTGTATCAGGTATAAAAAATCAGAGGAATGAAAGATCCGGGCACCGTCTATCGATTTTCTTGTTTTGGCTATATCATCATCAATAAAGGCTACGATACGGTTTTGCGTTTTAGGATCTAATTCCAATGTACGTTTGGTTGTAATACCTTCCTCACTCGCTCCATATATGACGATGTCTTTACTCTCAACCTTTAGATTTTTAAAATAAGAGAAGAAATGTTTGATTGCGAGCCTGTAGACAATGAGTAATACAAATTCAACAAACCCATTGATCACAAGCGTTGTAATCGATATGAATGATTTGTGAAAAAAGACAGATGCTATGAAGTAGATAGCAATAAATCCGGAATTAATTAATGTAACGGCGATAAAGATCTTAAATGTATCCTGTATGGTTGTTAACCGGATGATGCCAGCGTATGTTTTTAAAAAAATAAAAACAGGGGTACAGATGCATACAAGAATAAAAGCATTTTTCAGGAAGATACTTTTACTGATCAAAGTAAAACTAAGATCCCCTTTTACGAGGTAGGCAATAAAGAGGGAGATGATACAAATGAATATATCAATAAAAAAGATCGCCCATTGGGGAAGTATGTTAATTCTCTTGAACATAAGTTATTGTATTATTTCGCAGTTGCCGTTTTGCAGTTGTTGGTCTCTTGCCGTTGTTGGTCGCCGAACCTTAGGTGTTCGGAAGATATATCCTCCCAGCCCCATCGGGGCAACCTGTTT
>JAQBNJ010000030.1 GCA_028288645.1 Sediminibacterium sp. | reverse complement strand
CATGAAAGATTCCGCAGCATCCTTCATCGCCAAGAGTACCGTAAAGGCAGCCGACCTGGAACACAGGCGCAAGATCAATTTTAATATCGCCAAGTATAATGCCGTGGTGCCCGTGGGCAAACAGCAGTTTGGCGGGCAGGTAATGCTGGCGCGCGAAAAAGCAAAGAACCGGAAATGGGATGCGATAGAACATCTTGACAGGTATCTCGAAGAGTTTGAAAGGAAGATAACGGCCCGCGGCGCAAAAGTGATTTGGGCAGAAACTGCAGAAGAAGCATTGGAAGAGATCGGCAAGATCTGCGATGCGAAGAATTGCAAAACTTTGGTGAAGAGCAAGAGCATGGTCACCGAAGAAATTCATTTGAATAAATACCTGGAAGCAAAAGGCATTGAAAGTGTAGAGACCGATCTTGGCGAATACATTCAGCAATTAGATGGTGAAACACCCTACCATATTGTAACTCCCGCCATGCATAAAAGCAAGGAAGATGTTGCGAAATTATTTGCCGAGAAATTAGGTACGCCTCCTCATTTATCACCGGAAGAACTTACACTTGTTGCACGAAAAATTCTGCGTGATAAATATGTAGAAGCAGAAGTAGGTGTTACGGGCGCCAATTTTATTGTTGCAGATGTGGGTGGTATTGCCGTAACAGAAAACGAAGGAAATGCAAGGCTTAGCTGCGGATGGCCGAAGACTCATATTGTGGTAGTGGGTATTGAAAAAATGATCCCATCGATACAGGATCTTCCTTTGTTCTGGCCACTATTGGCAACCTATGGTACGGGACAAAAGATCACTGTGTATAATACATTGGTTACGGGCCCGCGCCAGGAAAATGAAATAGATGGCCCTGAAGAAATGTACGTGGTACTGTTGGATAATGGACGCACAAATTTGTTAGCTAATCCCACATCACGCGAGGCATTGTATTGCATCCGTTGTGGTGCGTGTTTGAATGCGTGCCCGGTGTATAAAAATATTGGTGGCCACTCTTATGATACTACGTATAGCGGCCCGATCGGTTCTGTGATCACACCTTATCTGAGTGGCATTCCTGAATACAAGCATTTGAGTTATGCATCTTCTTTATGTGGTAATTGTACAGAGGTTTGCCCTGTGAGAATTAACCTGCATGAACTGTTACTGGATAACCGTCACGAAGCAGTGGCGCAGGGATCAAGTTCTATTGCCGAACGCATTGCCTGGAAAGTATGGAAGACAGCGAGCCTGAACCGTGGCATGATGAATATGGGAACCGGTAAAATGAAGAACTGGGTGGTGAACAAAGTATTCAAGGGATGGACAGCGCACAGGAGCGATCTTGATTTTAGCCAGAAGACGTTTAATGAGATGTGGAGAGATAGGTACAATTCTTAATTAGTATTTAATGATTAAATTTTCACTGTTGTGCTCTTGATAATTCTCTGTGAAACTCCGTGCTCCCTGTGTCTCTGTGGTGAAAAAAAGCAAACTCAGAATTGCCGGCTTTTTTATCGAAGCGAAGGCTTTACCACAGAGGCACAGGGGACACAGAGTTTCACAGAGAGATGCCGCATTTCTACAGCTCTTTTTTAATAGCTCAACACGTTAGTAATTAGTAATTGGAAAAAGCAAAAGGCGATATTTCATTGGTTTATACTTCGCAGATCACTGCGCGGTTCTCCTATATTACCCGGGAACTCTTTCCTTCAGTGGAGTTAACGGATTCGACAGAAAGATTTATCGCACACCTCGGTGTTAAGATCAGTTATTCAAAAGAGAAATTCTGCAGCAATACATTGTGGATCGTTCCGTATGGGTTATTGGCTGAGAAGGATATCCATCAACAAAAAATAAATTGCGCTGAATGGAAAGGCAAGAAAATGTTTTTCGCTACCGGCGGTGATATTCCTTTTGATATTTTTTCAGCTTCGTTCTATTTGCTTTCCCGCTACGAAGAATACCTGCCACATGAGTTGGATGAATATGGACGCTATTCGCATACAAACAGTATTGCGTACAAAGAAGCATTTTTAATAACGCCGTTGGTAAATGAATGGCTGAAGTTATTACAGGTTCAACTACGGGAGAGGTGCTCCAATTCAAAATTTAAAATTCATCATTCAACATTTAGTTTCGTCCCCACATATGATGTCGACGAAGCATTCAGTTACCGTCACAAACCTTTGTGGAAAAATGTGGCGGGCTTTTTCCGCGATTTCCTGCTGGGTAAATTGGAAGAAGTAGTGGAACGGGGTAATGTATATAGCGGAAGAAAACCTGACCCTTATGATACATTTGACTGGATCGATTCTTTGCATGAAAAATTCAGATTAAAACCCATTTATTTTTTCCTGACCATTGTCAAGCGGGGACAGTATGATAAGAATCTTTCAGCGGATTCAAACGCGCTGCAAAAACTGTATCAGCGGCTTTCAGAAAAATATGAATGCGGATTGCATCCTTCCTGGCAAAGCGGAACTGAAGAATGGTTGCTTGGGAAAGAAATGGAAACGCTTCAAAATATCATTCAGAAACCAATTGCTATTTCAAGAAATCATTACCTGAGATTTACTGTGCCTCATACCTACCAGAGATTGATCGCTGTCGGCATCAAAGAAGATTATTCCATGGCGTATGGTAATGTGAATGGATTCAGGGCATCTTATGCTTTGCCTTTTCATTGGTACGATCTTGAAAAAGAAATAACAACTGATCTCGTCGTTCATCCTTTTTGTTTTATGGAGGCCACGTCTTTTTTCAACCAGGCGTATTCTGTTGAACAGGCCGCTGAGGAGATCCAGTATTACTATGATACGGTGAAAAAAGTGAATGGAGAATTTGTGACTTTGTTCCATAATCATTTCCTTACCGAACAACCGCAATGGATACAATGGCGGGAAATGTATGCGGCTTTTTTGAAAAAGAATTTTGGATGATGTTAGCGTCCCGACCGCTACATGCCATCCGCATCCGATAATGCAGCCAATTCCTGTCTTTGTTTTCTCAGGCTTTGATTGACAAGGTATACGCCCACCAATGTGATAACAGAGCCGGCAATGATCTT
>JAQBNJ010000550.1 GCA_028288645.1 Sediminibacterium sp. | reverse complement strand
AGTATTGGTATGGGATAAGAAAAAGGCCAAGTACACAAATCTTATTGGCTTACTAAAAAGAATAAGAAATTCCCGCTATGATAAGGTGATCAATGTACAGCGTTTTGCTGCCACAGGATTGTTAACCGCTTTATCAAAAGGAAAGCAGACGATCGGCTTTGATAAAAATCCGTTTAGTTTTTTATTTACAGAGGTGATCCGTCACGAAGTGAGCGACGATGATCATTCCCTGCACGAGATCGAACGCAACCATGAACTCATCAGTTCATTTACGGATGCAAAAGCAGCGAAGCCGAAATTATATCCTTCAGAAAATAATTTTTTGGCAGTGGCCAAATGGAAGCAACAACCTTATATCTGTATCGCACCCGCGTCGGTTTGGTTCACTAAGCAATTTCCTGCGGATCAATGGATACAGTTTATCCGATCATTACCCGCGCATATCAATGTGTACCTTCTTGGTGCGCCCGGTGATCATGTATTGTGCGAAAAAATCCGGATCGATTCTGAAAGATCTTCTGTTACCAATCTTGCCGGCCAACTCAGTTTTTTAGAATCTGCCGCCTTACAAAAAAACGCGCTGATGAATTATGTAAATGATTCAGCGCCCATGCATTTCGCATCATCCGTAAATGCGCCCGTCGCAGCTGTATATTGTTCCACCATTCCCGCTTTTGGATTCGGCCCTTTATCCGATAACAGCCATATCATTGAAATCCTGCAACCACTCGAATGTCGTCCCTGCGGGCTTCACGGCAGAAAAGCCTGTCCACTGGGGCATTTTCATTGCGCGGGGTTGATTGGGAATGAACAGTTACTACAAGCTATGAGCCGTGAGCTGTGAGCTATGAGCCTGGCTGGTGCTGGAAACTTATTTTGTGCCCATAAGTTAAGCTTACAGCCTCCCTACCCAATCGGAGCAGCAAACATTTTTTTTAGCACATGCCAGGCTCATGGCTCACAGCTCACGGCTCACAGCTTTCTCCCTACATTTGCACCACATGGAAATAAAATGTACCGATAAAGAATTACTCATCTTCAACAAGATAGCGGCGGCTGCAGAAAAATTGCAACTGCCCTGCTACCTGATCGGTGGTTTTGTGCGTGATAAGATCATTGGCAGGCCCACCAAGGATGCAGATATTGTTTGTATGGGTGATGGGATTGAACTGGCGCATGCGGTGGCCGCGTTATTTCATCCCAAGCCAACGGTGGCCTATTTTAAAACGTTTGGAACGGCGCAGATAAAGCTGGATGATTTTGAAGTGGAGTTTGTGGGCGCAAGAAAAGAAAGTTATAACCAGGACAGCCGCAAACCCGATGTGGAACCGGGCAGTATTGAAGACGACCAGGACCGGCGCGATTTCACCATCAATGCGCTTGCCATTAGCCTGAATAAAAATGATTTTGGTAAACTGGTGGATCCGTTCAATGGTGTGAAAGATATTGAGCAAAAGATCATTCAAACACCTTTGCCGCCTTTGCAAACGTTTAGTGATGACCCATTGCGGATGATGCGTGCCATCCGTTTTGCCGCGCAATTACATTTTACGATCGCACCCGAAACGTTCCAGGCTATTACAGACAATGCACATCGCATAAAAATTGTTTCGCAGGAGAGGATTACGGATGAATTGAATAAGATCATGCTGAGTAAAAAACCTTCTGTTGGATGGGATCTTTTATTCCGCAGCGGTTTACTGCACCTGATTTTTCCGCAGATGGTGGATCTCTATGGCGCCGAATATGTGGATGGGAAAGGGCATAAGGATAATTTCTATCATACGCTACAGGTGCTTGATAATATTTCTGCGAACACCGATGATCTCTGGTTGCGATGGGCCGCACTGTTACACGATATCGCCAAACCCGCTACCAAGAAATTTGAAGAGGGACATGGCTGGACATTTCATGGACATGAAGTAGTGGGCGCAAGGATGGTTCCCAAAATATTTACAAAACTTAAACTGCCGCTGAACGAAAAAATGAAGCTTGTTCAGAAACTGGTGCTGCTTCATCTCCGGCCAATCAGTGTTACGAAAGAAAATATTACGGACAGCGCCATCAGGCGTTTGTTGTTTGATGCGGGAGAAGATATCGACAACCTGATGATGCTTTGCGAAGCCGATATCACAAGTAAAAATCCCAATAAAGTAAAACGATACCTGCAGAATTTTGAACTCGTGCGCAAACGCCTGCAGGAAGTGGAGGCGAAGGACCAGATCCGAAATTGGCAGCCACCCATATCCGGTGAGCTGATCATGGAGAAATTCGGTTTAAGCCCAAGCAAACCCGTGGGCATCATCAAAGACGCCATCCGCGAAGCCATACTCGATGGCATCATCCCCAACGATTTTGGTGCCGCCTACGCTTTCATGCTCCAAAAAGCCGCCGAACTGAACTTGTCCGCGGTGGAATAAATCGTATTTTAGCAGACTTTTTAGAAGAAAAACAGAAAGTCAAAAGCAAAAAATAAAAAAACTAAAATAAGCGTGCGGATAAACGGCGGCCAGTGAGTTTCACAACCACAAACCCCAAACTCCAAACCCCAAACCCATATGGCTATATTAAAATTCCGGATATATCTCGAAGAAGATGATGCTGTTTACAGGGACATCGTAATAAGGCATACGCAGAATTTCCAGGAACTGCATTTTGCTATTTTAAAATCGTACGAATTTGATTCGAAGCACAAAGCCACTTTTTTCCGCAGCAATGATCATTGGCAGCGGGGCAGGGAGATCAGTTTTGAACGATACGATAAACCCTACGTGGTAGAACCTCTGTTAATGCAGGATGTAACGCTTGGTTCGGAGATTCGCGATACCAACCAGAAATTTGTTTACGAATATGATTTTGAAAAACATTGGTTGTTCCTGGTAGAACTCATCAATGTAAGTAAGGAAGAAAGCAGTAAAACAATTTATCCGTCAGTATCCAGAACAGAAGGCATCGGACCGCAGCAGTATGGAACAAAAAGTTTATTGGGCGATAAATTCGCAGATATAGAAGAAAAATACGATCTCGCGGAAGCCGCGGAAGGTTTTGGTACCGAGGGTGAAGACGGAGATGGAGACAAGGATCCTGATGAGGTAGGGCCGGAAGAGAGCCAGGAAGAAGAGTTTTAGGGTTTGGTCACTCTTTAGTTAGTCAAGATTACCATGGTCGGGATTAAAAGCTGGAACGCAAAGCCCGCAAGGATTTCGCAAGGGACGCAAGGAAAACTTTGCGTCCCCTGCGTAACCTTTGCGCACCTTGCGTTCCGGCTTTTAATCAAAGCATACAAGATGCAAAAAAATACACAGCATGCGAGCCCGGATTAAAAGGAATGCAATTAATCAATAAAACATTTTTTACCAAACCAACCACTACAGTGTGTTGGTTTTCTTTTATAAATTATGAATACAGTCATCATCATATCCGGTCCCACAGCTGTTGGTAAAACATCTTTCGCCATTTCATTAGCACAACACTTTAAAACAGATATCATCTCCGCTGATTCCCGTCAATGTTATAATGAGATGAAGATCGGTGTGGCGCGTCCATCAGAAGAAGAACTGGCTGCCGTTAAACATTATTTCATTGCATCACATTCCGTAACTGATGATCTGAATGCCGGCAGTTTTGAGAAATATGCATTGGCAGCAGCTGATGAGATCTTTCAAAAAAACAAAGTAGCCATCATGGTTGGCGGTACCGGCCTATACATCAAAGCATTTTGCGAAGGAATAGACCCGATGCCGGTTGTGCCTGATGAAGTAAGAAAACAGGTAACAGATGGCTACGAACAAAAAGGATTGATCTGGCTTCAAAAAGAACTCCAGCAAAAAGACCCCGCTTTCTGGGAAGTAGCCGAACAACAAAACCCGCAACGTTTAATGCGCGCGCTGGAAGTATTGTATGCAACCGGGCAATCGATCATGGTGTACCGAACTGCAAAAAAAACAGAACGACCATTCAAAATAGTTAAGATCGGATTGGAACTTCCCAAAGAAGAATTACATGCGCGAATCCATCAGCGTGTTGACCAGATGATGGAAGATGGATTATTGGAAGAAGTGAGATCATTAATTCCTTACCGTT
>JAQBNJ010000523.1 GCA_028288645.1 Sediminibacterium sp. | reverse complement strand
CATGAACCAGTTTGGCATCCGATCCTATGTACCGAAAGGAAATATTACCATCGGGAAAATATTTGAATTGATGCCTTTTGATAACCTGGTTGTATTACAGGAAGTAAAGGGGTCGGTTCTACATCAGTTTCTTGATAAGATCGCGGCAGATGGCGGCTGGCCCGTATCCGGCGTTACAATGGGTATCAAAGAAAAGAAAGCAATAAACATCACGATCAATGGTTCACCTTTAAATGAAAACGCTACGTATACAATAGCCAATTCAGATTATGTTGCCAGTGGGGGTGATAATTGTGAAATGCTTCGCAATGTTCCACAACAAAATAAAGGATATTTATACAGGGATGCATTGATCGAATATGTCTCAAACTTTACACAACAGGGGAAACCGGTTGATCAAATCATCGAAAACAGGGTTGTCAATGTCAATTAACAGAAGAAAATTTTTAAAAGACGCAGCATTAGCAGGCGGAGCAATCGCTGGCGCTTCTTTATTGCCGGTACTTGCAGATGCTGAACCGGCGGTTACCAGAACCCTAACCATTTTGCATACCAATGACGTACACAGCCGGCTGGATCCTTTTCCAATGGACGGTGGACGTAACCAGGGATTGGGCGGAGTTGCTGCGCGGGCGGCGCTGATACAGGAAATACGAAATGAATCAGACCAGGTATTACTCCTCGATGCCGGAGATATCTTCCAGGGAACACCTTATTTCAACATGTATAAAGGTGAACCTGAGATGAAAGCGATGCATATGATGGGATATGATGCCGCAACTATCGGCAACCATGATTTTGATGCGGGCCTTGAAAATTTTGCAACGCAATTACAACATGGCGGCTTCCCTTTGCTGATAGCTAACTACGATTTTACTGGCACTCCCATGGATATGAAATTTCAACCCTATAAAATATTTCAGAAGGGAGATCTGAAAATTGGTGTATTGGGTATCGGTATTGAATTGAAAGGATTGGTGCCTGAAAACCTGTACGGTAAAACAGTATACACCAACCCTATTGAAGCAGCTAACCGTAGCGCAGATGCGTTACGCAAACAGGGATGTGACATGGTGATCTGCCTCTCACACCTGGGTGATAAATATGATGATGACAGGATGAGTGACGAAATACTCGCAAAAGAAACCTATGATATAGACCTGATCATAGGTGGGCATACACATCGTTTTTTTGAGGAACCGCGTAAATACCGCAACAGGAAAGGAGGGGATGTGGTTGTAAATCAGGTAGGTTGGGCAGGTATCCAGCTGGGCAGGCTGGACTATTCTTTTTCAGGATCTAAAAAGAAAAACCTCTTAAATGCCCATACTGTTGTTATAGGCAAAAAAACAAGGGAATAAAAAATTTTTTTTTCAACATAAAGTCTACATATTCGCAGCCCCAATTTATTTTATCTAAGTTATCCACATGTGGAAAAAATAAGATAACTTGAAGCCTTAGAGGTGGTGAACATGTAGAAGGGGGAATCGGGAACAATCATTATAACTCATTATAAATTCTTTCTTTTTGTATGGCTAAGAACGCTGAATCAGTATGGAGTAGTTGTTTGAAAATAATCAAAGACATTGTAGAATGGCAACATTTTAAAACATGGTTTGAACCCATTAACCCCGTTGAATTAAAAGGAAACATATTAATGATCCAGGTGCCCAGTCAATTCTTCTACGAATACCTGGAAGAGCATTATGTAAATCTTTTGGCCAAAACATTAAAACGTGAACTGGGAAAAGAAGCAAGATTAGAATATCGCATCATGGTTGATAGCGGCAACACCAATGGCCGTAACGGATCAATGGATGTACCCGCAAGCAATATGAAAACATACAATAACAACGAGATGAATTTTCCGCTGGTAATAGATAATCCGGTTAAAAATCCTTTTGTTATTCCTGGTTTGAAAAAAATGCAGATCGATCCACAGCTTAATCATATGTATGTGTTCGATTCTTTTATTGAAGGCGACTGTAACAGGGTTGCACGCCGTGCAGGTAAAACGGTTGCAGAGAAACCCGGTGCTAATTCATTCAATCCATTGGTTATTTATGGCGGTGTGGGTCTTGGTAAGACTCACCTGGCACAATCTATCGGCAATGAAGTGAAAAGACTACATCCCGGTAAAGTGGTTTTGTATGTGAGCAGCGAAAAATTCATTAACCAGTTCCAGGATCATAGCCGTAACAACGCGATCAATGATTTTATACATTTCTATCAATTGATCGATGTGCTGATCATTGATGATGTGCAGTTCTTCAGCCGCGCTGAAAAAAGCCAGGATGCTTTCTTCGCCATTTTTAATCATTTACATCAAAGCGGCAAGCAACTCGTATTGACTTCTGACAAACCACCGAAAGACCTGGATGGTATGCAGGAAAGATTGTTGAGCCGTTTCCGTTGGGGCCTCAGCGCTGACCTGCAGATACCCGATTACGAAACACGTATCGAGATCCTCGAAAAGAAAATGAAGAACGATGGATTGGATATGCCGAAAGAAGTTGTTAAATATGTTGCATATAATATTAACACCAATGTTCGTGAACTGGAAGGCGCATTGATCTCCTTATTGGCACAATCATCTTTGAACAAGAAAGACATTGATGTAGAGCTTGCCAAGAAAGTGCTCCGCAATTTTGTAAAAACAAGCAGCAAAGAAATTACCATCGATGCCATCCAGAAAATGGTGTGTGAATACTTTGATGTTTCTTACGATAAATTATTACAGAAGACCCGTAAACGGGAAATTGTACAGGCAAGGCAGATCACCATGTATCTCGCTAAAGCTTTCACCAAAAACTCATTAAAAACCATCGGCGAACATTTCGGCGGGCGGGATCATACCACAGTTATCCACTCCTGCCAAACCGTAAAGGACCTGATGGATACCGACTCTATTTTTCGTGAGAATGTGATGGAACTGACGCAGAAAGTGCAGCTGGCAGCGATGTAGAGAGTTTGGGGTTTGTGGTTTGGAGTTTGTGGTTAGGGTTGCTGAAAGGAATAATATATCTAACAAATAGAACATGCCTGTTGACATTTCAATGGGCATGTTCATGTAACA
>JAQBNJ010000516.1 GCA_028288645.1 Sediminibacterium sp. | reverse complement strand
AGAAATTCCGGTTGAACCTGCAGGAGAACAAGCTCTACTATCTCGATTCAGCCAAAACGGAAATGGAGGTAGTAAACCCCGTAAAAAAAATAACGTTCATAGAACAGGAAGGAAATAATGCTGTTGTAGATTTTGAAAAAGGGTTTCCTCCTGTAGATAATTTAAACACAGATAATTATTATCAGGTATTGGTTCCGGGTAAAGCCTCATTGTTATTGGATACAAAGTTTATTGATGTGGACCGGATAGAATACCCTTCGGGCGTTCCCATTAAACGGACTGATAAACTGGTGAATTATTACGGCAGTGCGGGACTTTCTACCGTAAGGTTGGCAAAGACTGAAAATATTGTTGAGCTGCTGGCTGATAAATCAAAAGAGATCGCGGCATACATACAGAAGGAAAACATCAAAGTAAAAAAACAATCAGACCTGGTAAAAGTGTTTACGTATTATAACAGCCTTTTCCAGTGATCAATTACTTTTTACTTTTTCTTCCGCTTCTTTGATCCTGCGTTCCCAGGTCCAGGCAGTTTCCATCATTTCTTTTAACCCGTATTTAATATGCCAGCCGAGTTGTGTAGTGGCAAGATCATTATTGGCATAGATGGCCACAACATCACCTTCGCGGCGTGGGCCTATTTCGTAATTGAGTTTTACACCTGATATTTCTTCGAACGTTTTAATGGCTTCCAGCACCGTTACGCCGTTGCCGGTTCCTAAATTAAAAATATCGCAGGCGCTTGTATTCTTTTTTGCAGAAAGGTATTGAATGGCCAGGGTATGCGCATTGGCAATATCGCAAACATGAACATAATCGCGCACGCAACTTCCATCCCTGGTTGGATAATCATTTCCATACACCATCATTTTGGGAAGTTTGCCGATAGCGGTTTGTGTAATGGCAGGAACCAGGTTTTGTGGCCTCCCCACAGGCAGTTCTCCGATAAGTGTAGAAGGATGTGCGCCTACGGGATTAAAATATCTTAGTAAAACAATAGAGGTAGCCGGGTTCGCTTTAGAAAAATTCTGTAATATCTCTTCACCCATTTGTTTGGTGGCGCCATAAGGAGATTCAGCCCTTTTAGTTGGTGAGTTTTCAGTTACAGGGATATTGTCCGGGTTACCATATACAGTACAGGAAGATGAGAAAACAAAATACGGCACTTCAAATTCCTGCACACATTTCATCAGGTTTACCAGGCCAAAAATATTATTCTCATAATATAATAAAGGTTCTTCTACCGATTCACCAACGGCTTTATATGCAGCAAAATGGATCACGCCTTCGATATCGGGATTCTCCTGGAAAACGGCCCGCGTCTCATCAAAATTTTTAAGATCGACCTTGTAATTTTTTACTTTTTTCCCTGTGATCTTTTCTATACCTGTGATGGCATAGGCGGTGGATCTTGAATTGTCATCAATAGAGATAACGGAAAAACCATTTTCCAGCAGGTCAACTATCGTATGTGAACCAATATAGCCGCACCCGCCCGTAACAAGGATCTTAGACATAGAGAAAAAATATATCGCAAAGTAAATGATAATTGAGCATAGTTGGTCAATGGTCAAATAGTCAATAGACCATGGCCCATAGCTAAAGCCGTTGGAGTATGATCACTTACTATGGGCTATCGACTATGGTCAATGGACAGTTCTCAGATAAATAACTTGAGGATATAGTAAACTGTTGCTGCAAGAATAGCTGAAATAGGTATCGTTAAGATCCATGCCCATAAAAGGTTTACGGTAACACCCCATCTTACTGCACTTAAACGTTTGGTAGCGCCTACGCCGATGATAGAACCGGTGATGGTATGTGTGGTTGATACGGGGATTTTAAAATGTTCTGTCAGGAATAAAGTAATGGCGCCGGCTGTTTCAGCGGCTACCCCTTCCAGCGGTGTTACTTTGGTGATGCGGGTTCCCATCGTTTTTACGATCTTCCATCCACCACTCATGGTACCTAAACCGATCGCAAGAAAACTGGTGAATGGTACCCAGGCATATTGTGATACAAACTGGTTAAAATCCATATGGTTGCCTTTCGTGCCTTCATAATAGATTACGGCTGCGCCAATAATGCCCATTACTTTCTGTGCATCATTACCACCGTGACCCAGGCTGAATGCAGCAGAAGAGATCAGCTGTAATTTTTTGAACCAGTTCTCTGCTTTATATGGGTTCGATCGCTTGCATAGATGCACGATCAGTATGGTTATAAAGAATGCAATGAACATACCGATCAGTGGTGCAAAAAAGATGAAGAGAAAAGTAGGAACTACTTTTGCGTAATTGATCACATGTACCCCGGCACCATCACTGAAACCGTGTGCATTCGCAAGCGCTGCACCAACAAAACCACCCATCAATGTATGTGAAGAACTGGATGGTATGCCAAACCACCAGGTGATCAGGTTCCAGATAATCGCCGCGATAATACCCGCAAGGATCACATGCAAGGTAATGAACTCAGGCTGCACCCATTTGGCTACCGTATTACCGATACCAAATTCTTTAAAAACATATTTTGAGATAAAGTAGGCAACAAAATTGAAGAAAGCCGCCCAAACCACCGCCTGGAAAGGTGTAAGCACCTTGGTTGATACAATGGTGGCAATGGAATTAGCCGCATCATGAAAGCCATTGATATAATCGAAGATAAAAGCAAGAACGATGATGATGATGAGTAGCGTAAACATGAAGCTTAATTAATAATTAGTAGTTAATAATTAATAATTATAGTTAGCAGTAAAAATCAGGATAATGCCGGGCCCAATTATTAATTACTAATAACTAATTATTAATTGCTTTACCCTAGGCGTATTTAATAATAATAGACTCAATCACATTCGCCGCGTCTTCACATTTATCAGTGGCGATCTCCATTACCTGGTAGATCTCCCTTTTCTTGATCACTTCTTTGAAATCGTTCTCGTGGTTGAACAGTTTTTCAATACTCATATCAAACACATCATCTGCCTGGTTCTCTATGCTGTTCACTTTTACCATGGCTTCGGTCATCTCGCGGAGGTTTTTCATATCGCGGAGGCCAAACACAGCTTTTTTTATTTCGATAGAACCCTGTAAGATCAGGTCGGCCATTTTTTGTATGCCGGTATCGTTCGGGTTCACGCCATAAAAATTGATCTTCTTGGCAGATCCGTAGATATAATCGGCAATATCATCCAGGGCGCTTGCGAGGTAGTGGATGTCTTCGCGGTCAAAAGGTGTAATAAAGTTTCTTCCCAGTTCGGTAAATATGCGGTGGGTATTGTCGTCGTTTTTGTGTTCCAGGTCCTCTAACTGGGCAAGGATACCTGCTCTTTTATTGGCATCGTGCTCGCTCACCATTTCTTTGAGTTTGATGCCCATTTCATGACATTTCTCAGCTACATCTTCGAACAGCTCATAAAAAATTTTGTTCTTTGGCATGAAAAAGCGACCGAAGTTGTTAATACCCATACAGAAAAATTTAGGCAAAAATAGGGTTATGAAAGGGATACTCGCCCTATAGGGGAGAATTAATGATTAGATAACATTGCGTTTGGGGTCTTGGGTTTGTAGTTTGGGGTTGTTTTCGTAAATAAAACCGTTCGAATATTGAGCAAGGAATTTTGAATTTTGAAGTAAGGCCTAAATGTTTGCATGCTGTCAGAATGCATTGTATCCTGGGTCTAACACTTCAACATTCAAAATTCCTTGCTCAATATTCATTATTTCAATCCTGCGCATTTAGTAACATTTTGATCGTAATAGGTTCATATACAGGTAATATGGCCCCCGCACCTTTGCAACGCACAGTAATAGCAAATAACAGTTTTTCTCATGTCGGCCCCGATGTCTATCGGGGCCGTTTGAATAACTGAACACTGAACAAGGAATGTTGAATGTTGAATTAAGGCTTTAATGCCTGCATGCTGTCAGAATGCAGGTCCTTGCCGCGGTCTAACACTTCTACATTCAACATTCCTTGTTCAGTGTTCAATATTCTTTTTTTCAGTGTTCAATATTCTCTTTTTGCCTCAAGCGTAAACCCCACGGTCGTTCCAATATCCAGCTTACTTCTTACGTGCATGGTCTGGCCATGGGCCTCGATGATATGTTTACAGATAGCGAGTCCGAGCCCGGTTCCGCCTACATCTCGGCTGCGGCCGCGGTCGGTGCGGTAGAATCGTTCGAATATTCGGGGAAGGTGTTCTTCGGAGATGCCGATTCCATCATCGCTCAATTCTATTAATACATGCTGACCGTCGGTCTTGTAGATGCTTGCTACGATGCTTCCGCCTTTTTTGCCGTATTTGGTCGCATTCTCAAGAAGATTAATGAGTACCTGCCGGATCTTTTCCTTATCGGCAAAAACGGTAATCGGCGATTCACAGCCTTTTTTGATACTGCAACGGATATTGCGCGCATTGGTCTTGATCGAGAGGGCCTCGTACATTTCGCGGATCATATCCTGGATCACAAAATTCTCTTTATACAAAGGCTGCTGGCCGCTTTCCAGTTTGGAGATCTCATCCAGGTCCTCTACCAGGTTCACCATCCTCTCCACATTCCTTGCGGCATTTTCGAGGAAACGTTTACTCAATTCGGGATTGTCCATCGCCCCACCCAGCAGGCTGTCTACATAGCCCTGTATGGCAAAAATGGGCGTCTTGAATTCGTGCGCCAGGTTCTGTAAAAACTCTTTCCGGTAGGCCTCATTGGTCTTAAGAAGT
>JAQBNJ010000473.1 GCA_028288645.1 Sediminibacterium sp. | reverse complement strand
ATGCCATTTCCTGCATTGATGCGTTTCATACCATTGGCGCTTTCTTTCCTGTCGCCTTTCCTTTTGTCATCGGTGCTGATATCGATCACAACGTCTTTTCCTTCATAACCCGTTACTTTTATAGATCCGTTGATCAAACCTACATTCAATTTAAAAGGTTTACCCGGTTCGCTCAAAGGAACTACCAATTGTTCTTTCTGATCTGTGGCCTGTTTTGCCATTGCCTGGCCCGAGAGGATCATCGTTAATACAAATGCTGCTACAATTTTTATCGTTTTCATTACTGTGTTTTTATGATTGTTTTTTAATATAAATATTTCCGTTCAATGTTTCAAATTTGAATTGTTTTCCTCCCGAACCAATACGTAATTGTGTGTCTTTTTTGAGCCTGTATAATGTGCCCCCACCTCTTTTTTCTTCGTTCTTTATCAGTGTAGGCGCCAGCAACTGCGAATCAAAATCTGTATAGAAACCCCCGTTCATACTTTTGAATTGCAGGTCGGCCGACAGGTTTGGTTGAAATGTCGCTGTTAACCTGCCATTCAATGTATTAAAGCTCGATGACTCCGGCGGGTTGCTTGTATAGTTAACCGTAAGGTCACCGTTGATCGTATGCGCATTCGTTGTTCCTTTTGCATTAACAATAGCGATGGCGCCATTCACATTGCCTACATCCAAAGTACCGGCCACATCCTTTACAGTTACATCACCATTGTTTATAGTGGATACACGCAGGTTCATATTGAATGGAACTTTTACCGTGAATTCCAAACTGCAGTTGTATTCTATCCTGCGGTGATCGTTCCAGTTACCCCTGTCTCTCCAGTCATGCGGGCGCATATCCCATGGTTCCAGTAAGTAAGCAACCACGCTGTCGCCGATCTGTTCGAAACCAAGTTTTACTTCTGACTTACCCTGCTCCAGTATCTCTTTATTTTTAGCAGCAATAGTCTTATCAACTTCAATCACCACTTTGTCGCCTGCATATCCCTGCACTTTGATAAAACCATCCAGGTTATAGATCGCAAGTACACTGCCTGCTACTTTTTGTATCGTGTATTGTTTGCTGATATGCTCCTTGAATTCTTCAGGATATCTTTCTTTATAGCGAACGCGGTCCCTTTCTTCACGTTCACGTTCTCTTTCCGCCTGCTTTACTTCACGTTCTGCTTCGCGTGCTTCTTCTCTCTCCTGTCTTTCTTTTTCCCGGCTTTCTTCCTTTTCTTGTTTTTCTTTTTCCTTGGATTCTTGTTTTTCCTTTACCCTCGTATCCTGGGCGGGCGATTGGGCACATGAGAGTAACAGTCCCGCTAAAAGCGGAATAAATAATGTTTTCATACAAGTGTTTTTTTTAGATGAGCTTGGTAATGGTTTGTTCTATTTTACCCCTGATGGAGTTATCGAGATCTTTTTGCTGTAACAGTTTTTTGAACGATTGCACCGAACGTTTTTCCTGCAGCTTCAGCATCATATCTGCCATGGCTGATTGCAACAAAGGTGAATCCTGTTTAACAATGGAATGTACAAGGCCCTCGCGCACTGCCGCATCGTTTGAATATTGGCTCAGGGCTTCGAGTGTCACCAATCGTACGTTCACGTTCTGGTCGTTATCAAGTGTATAGAGTAATGCATCGATCACTTCTTTATTGGCGCTTTTTATTTCGCTGGTATAACTCACGCCGCGGATGCGTTCTGATGCAGATGGATTTTCTAAAAGAGATAACATCATCATCTCCTTCATTTCATGCACTTCCTTATTAAGCGCCGTGATCTCCTGTTTATTGGCATATCCTGAATTCGGACTCTGGCGATTGATCAAATATCCAAAACCCAACCCGATAACAACTAACACGATCGTATAAGCCAATTGCATACCCGGTTGTAATGTCCACAACTGCCGCAATTTTTCTATAAACCCTGAAACTGGATTTGATCTCGATTGCTGCGATTCTTTGTAATCCTCCAGCATCGCCTGGAAACGAACGGGCATATCAGCAGATGCCTGTGGAGCCGCCGCTTCATTCATCAGGTTCCAGATGCGTTGCTCTGCTTTCAGTTCCTGCCTGCATTCGGCACATTCGGCCAAATGAATTTCAAAAGCATTTCTTTCTGCTTCCGTCATTTCATTGTTGATCCAGAGCGTGATCTGTTCTTTGTCGTTTTCACATTTCATCTGTTTCCGTTTTAATTGGCAATTTGTAAATACATATTCTTTAACTGGTTGATCGCCCTGTGAACGCGTACTTTCACTGCGCCTTCCGTGATGTCCATGATCTCAGCGATCTCGTTATACTTCAATTCCTGGAACTTACTCAGTATCAAAACCTCCCTGCTTTCCTCGCTCAGTTTCGCCATCGCGTTCCGGAGTGTGGCCAGTTCCTGTTTTTTGTGGATCGATTCATCTGCTGCAAATCCACCGCCAACATTCTCTGTGTTATATTCCGTCAGCTCCTGCTGCCTCACCGAACGTTTCAGCGATCTCCCGTTATCATTGATCACATTGCGTGCCATGTGATACATCCATGTCTTGAACTCGCCATCGCCGCGGAATGTGTGCCTGTATTTCAACACGCGGTAGAAAACATTCTGCACCATATCCTCGCTCAGTTCGCGTTGTCCCGTCATATGAAACAGGAAACCAAACAGTGGCCTGTGATAGCGCTCGAACAGCAGCCCCAGCTTATCCAGGTCGCCGTTCTTTACTTTCAGCATGATCGAGTTATCACTAAGCGGGTTCAAGCAGGTCTCGTTAGGGTTATAAAATATATAATCAGAAACTCCGGTGCGAAAGTAAGGTTACAGAAAAACGGGGATTTTTTCAAAAAAGGGTTGAAAAAGGTGGTTTGGGATTGTAAAACCAGGTTTTATGCCTTTTTAACCGGCAGTAGTACCTTGATTGAGCTTGGGTTGTGTCACTTCCCGCTGCAAGCGGGATACGTTCGGTTCTTTTTCGGCTATTTCAGCCACGGCCCGAATTTTTCTAACCCCGGCTTTTGCGCCAATTTCCCGGGTTAAGGTTTTGTTCCGTAGGAACATCCGGTGGTAGAAAAAATTGATGGGCGTATCCCCATGTTCCCTGGGAACGTTTGGTGTCGGCTTTCACACGGTACGTTCCTACGAAACGTGGGGATGCAATCATGCATTTTTTCTACCCACCGGATGTTCCTACGGAACAAAAAACTTCCTTCTCCGCAAGATGCCCATCGTCATTGTATCTTATTTACCCGACACTACAAACTTGGCAACCTCAGCAATCTGATCAGTATTAATATAATCCACACCCAAATCCATCATAATACGCCAGGTACGCGCATTATCAGGCACACCCCAGAAACGGATCTGCCGGTGTAAACTATGCGCTTTGGCAATATCGGTTGTAAGCAAAGCCAGGTCGGCAGCTGGAATATCACCCTCTCCCTTCCATTTACTGTACTTAGAAAAATCCGCGCTGAACAAACCGATGCGGTTGATGTTTTTAATATGTGAGGGGTCATTGATCTTGCCATCAAACAAAATATATGCGGGATATGAATTGAACTGTTCAGCAGGCAACTGGTTGCCGGTGATCACAAAACGAACGGACCGGTTAACAAGTATGGGAAATTTCTCAATACTCTTTATCACCGCATTCAACGTCTGTAAAGAATCGGTTTTGATATCGATCAGCAACTGCAACACCGAGGAAGTATCCGCATACGCATAGCCCTTGTTCTCTTTCACAAAATTTGCCAGCTTTTGAAGATAGGAACCTTCAAACAGCACATCCCGTTTCAGGTATTTGGCGCCGTGGGCAACAAACAGTGTATCGTTGATCCATAAAACGTCCGCTTCAATAGAGCCTAATTGCAGGTCATGTGCCTGTGTAAAAGGAATATTGTGGTCGTAGTCATTGTGCGCATGCACATTGGCAATGGTGTATTTTACAGGTTGCGCGTCAGCAAGTAAACTTGTAATTGAAAAAAAGAATGCAAAAAAGAACTGTCTGGCCATATAAAACATTAGGCCGACAAATTACCAATATCTTCTAACATTAAACACCAAACCGTGCCTCTGTGTCTCCGTGTGCAAAAATATTTCTCACACAGAGACACAGAGGCACAGTTTGGGGAACTAACTTTGAATCCTCTATGTCACTATTCATCGCGTCCTTAAACTCAGGCAGTAACGGCAATTGCTATTATGTTGGCAACGACCAGGAAGCTGTTTTGATAGATGCCGGCATCTCCTGCCGCGAGACGGAAAGACGCATGAAAAGGCTCGGCTTATCGATCGATAAAGTAAAAGCCATTTTTATCTCCCATGAACATGGCGATCATATTGCCGGCGTAACAGTGTTGGCTAAAAGATACCATCTGCCCGTTTACATCACCGCACCCACTATGTTGCATGGAAGGATCGTGCTGGAGAAAGAAAAAATAAAAAGTTTTATCGCGCACCAGCCTGTTACGATCGGGGCATTGTCCATCACCGCCTTCCGGAAATTTCATGATGCCAGCGACCCGCATAGTTTTATCATCAGTTCGGGTGCAGTGAATGTTGGTGTGTTCACCGATCTCGGTATTTGCTGCGAGCAATTAGTTGATCATTTTCAAAAATGCCATGCCGCTTTTCTTGAAGCTAATTATGATGTTACCATGCTCGAAACAGGCGGCTACCCCTACCATCTGAAGCAACGCATACGCGGTGGTGAAGGGCATTTGTCGAATGAACAGGCGCTGAAATTATTTCTTGATCACCGGCCTTCGTATATGAGCCATCTGCT
>JAQBNJ010000320.1 GCA_028288645.1 Sediminibacterium sp. | reverse complement strand
CTCGATACAAAAAGCGGGATCATCACAAAACATATTGCACTTACAGATCCTGAGAATAATAAATCGCTGCTGCTGGCACGGTGCGCTTATAAAGACAGGTCAGGCAACACATGGATCGGTTCACGCGGTGATGGCCTGCAGAAATTGCCTTTCCCGCATAAAAAATTCAAATGGTACCGTTCAGACAGCAGTAACAATAATGTATTCAGCATTTATGCTGACAGTGCTACTGTATACATAGGCTCGCTGGGACATGGCATTGATGTATTTGAAAGAAACAAAGGGTTTCTAAAGAATATTCCCGTTAATAAACACATCAAGACCATTGTTAACAATGCCTATACTATTACACCCCTGGGTAAAAACAAAATGCTTATCGTTGGCCACAATATAAAAAGTAACCTGAACAATATTCCGCTTAGCTATACAAAAACAAACGATAAAATTGAGCTGCTGAACAATGAGGTACAAAAAGTATTTGCAGATTATTGGGGCCGCGGAAATCTCCGTCATTTTATTTTTGGCGATACTGATGGAAGCTATCTCACCAATATCGGGGAATACCTTGTGCGGCTAACGGCTTGTAAACAGGATCAGTTCTGCCCGCAAACGGTGAACCATTTCCAGGGCGAAACACTTTCCAATTGTTTTCGCGACCGAGAGGGAATTTTATGGATAGGTACCTACAGCGGTATTTATTATCAAACAAAAACAGGTTGGCAAAAAGTAAGCCTTCCAAAAGTGGTAGAGATCAAATCAATCAACCAGGACCCGGCGGGAAATATATGGCTGGGCACACCCAATGAGATCTATGTATTGAACGGTGCACATAAACTTAAGCAAACGCACACAGAAGACAATGGCCTTATCAACGGCCATTTATATGGGATACTGAGGGATGATGATGGTAATATGTGGTTCAGCCACAACAAAGGTCTGAGCGTATATCGATGGAAAGAAAAAAAGTTCGAACACTATGGAAAAGAAGATGGTTTACAGTCATCCGAATTCAATGCCGGCGCGTATTTCAAAGCAGCGGATGGGGAATTATTTTTTGGCGGCATTAATGGCGTTACTTCATTTTACCCGCGCGAGATCCTGCGCAACCCAAATGCGCCTGCTGTAAATATCACCGGTATAAAAGTTTTTGATGAACCTTACCAAACCGATCTGGCGTATTGGAACATTCATAAACTTGAACTGCCTTATACGGAGAACAGTTTAAGTTTTGAATTTGCAATGCCTGAATATACCAACCAGGTAAAGAACATGTACCAATTCAACATGACAGGCTTAGACGATAAATGGATCAATGCCGGCGACAGGCGTTTTACCCGTTATGCCGGGCTTCGTCCAGGGAATTATACATTTAAAGTAAGAGGCGCCAACAATGATGGTGTTTATGGAAGCGAAACCTCTATCGCGATCACGATCGTTCCGCCTTTCTGGCAACAAACCTGGTTCATTGTATTGATGATTGTTGTGTTTATTCTTTTATCGGTAGGTGTAGGAATTTTGATACAGAAATACAGGCAGAAAAAAGAGATCCGCGCATTGGAACTGCAACATAAGATACAACTGGAAAGAGAACGTATCTCCCGCGATCTGCATGATAATGTTGGTACACAATTAAGCCTGATCAGCAAGAACATCGAAGGGGTAATTGATCCATTGCAAAATGTTTCGGCTGAGGAAAGGATACGAAACCTCAGCTCCATCAGCCAGACATCCAAAGAAGTGATCTTTACTTTGCGCGAAACGATCTGGGCCCTGAACAGGGAAGAAATTTCTTTGGAAGAATTATCAGATAAACTAAAAGGATTCACACAGAAATTATTCGAGATCAATGCCACCTGCAGGCTGTTATACACAGAAGACATAGAAGGTGAACCGGTTGTATTAAGCCCTTCGGAAGCCATACATCTTTTCAGGATCTGCCAGGAGGCGATCACCAATTCGCTTAAATATGCAAAAGCGGCAACGATGGAGATCAGTATCAGTTCAGTTGACAACAGGTACCGCATCAGCATTGCAGATGATGGGATCGGCTTTGCAAAAGATATTAAGAAAGCATCCGCACATTATGGATTGGAAAATATGAAGTACCGGGCAGGCGAGATCGATTGTGATTTTAGCATTGATTCAGCGCCGGGCGAAGGAACCAGGATAACGATCAGTAAGAAATAGTGCAACTGTACTATACAGGTTATGATATTTAATTGATAGATTTACTTACTATGCCTTACAAACTTGCACTGGTAGATGATAAACCTCATGTCCTCGCTTCGCTAAGCAGGGAACTGACTGAATCAGGCATGGCAGAGATCGTTTTTACTGCCGACAACGGCGATGATTTTCTTAAAAAATTAAACGCGCTACCCCAAAGCAAACACCCGCAGGTTGTATTGATGGATGTTGATATGCCCGTAATGAACGGCATAGAAGCGGTGCGCAACAGCAGCAGTTTATATCCCGATATTCAATACATCATGCTAACCGTTTTTGATGATGATGATAAATTATTCGAAGCATTAAAAGCAGGTGCGCATGGCTATTTATTAAAGGAAGAAAGAGCTGATGTAATATTGCGTGCTACTGAAGAAGTGATAGAAAAAAGAGGCGCGCCAATGTCACCAAGGATCGCAAGAAAGACTTTAAAAATGCTGGTAGGTGATCCTGTACAAAAAACAGAAGAGAATGCCATTAGTGCCAGCGGGCTTTCAGAAAGAGAGATCGAGATCCTGAAAAGTATGGTAAGCGGTTTGGACTATCGCCAGATAGGTGAAAAATTATTTATCAGCCCGAACACGGTTCGCAATCATATCTCCAAGATCTATGATAAATTACATATTTCTTCCAAGACACAGGCTGTGAAACTGGCGATAAAGAATAGGTGGATTTAATGTTTCTACCAATAGGCGTTAAATTGCCGACTGATATTGTAAGAAATCTATCATTGGAGTTTTTTGCAATAAAAGAAAAACGAAGGGAATAAGCGTCTCCGAAATTCGAGAATGCTTCTTTTCTTCGTTTTTCTTTTATTGAGATCTATTGCACGTCGATATGTTAGTAATCGAAAGACCTGTTTCAAATGTTTAATTGGTTTTAGTTACCGCTCCCTGCTTCATCTCAAGCAACATCTCTATTATCTTATCCAGCTTTTCAATTTCCATCTTATTGAGTTGTAATTGCAAAGCTTCTATTTCCTGCTTGGCTTCGGTGTTGGTTTGGTAATCATTCTGTGCCTGTTCCCTATCCCTTTTGTTCTGCCTGTTCTGCGACATCATGATGATCGGCGCTGCATAGGCGGCCTGTGTAGAAAATATAAGGTTCAATAAAATAAAAGGATATACATCCCAATGTCTTACTAAACCAATCACATTCAATATCATCCATACGATAACAATAATGCTTTGCCAGATGATAAAATTCCAGGAGCCCATTCCATTGGCAACCGAATCTGAAAGGCGGTCGCCGAAACTTAGTGAAGCTTCGTGTTTTTCATGCCAGGTCTTTTTTTCCATAAGGTTTTATTTGTGATGAAACTGTGACAGTGTTGATGATAAGAATATAATGTAATGCTATTTCGCCACTCCGGGTTCATTGGTAAATAAGAATTCTCTCCATATTTTGTATGGCTTTGGTTTCTTCCTCGAAAAAAGATTTGTCAACGCATCACTGCCTATCGAAAAACATACGCTTCCACCTCCGCCGTAGGAACTCAGGCCAACACCACCGCCGACTGATACCCCACTGTTACCCTGTCTATCCGCTTCGGCAGGTATATTTTCAAGTACCAACCCTACAGCAAAATTTTTCCTGCCCAGGTTTACCATCGCGCCTCTTGTAAGAAAAGAACGAAGCGGGATCATCGCCTCATACACTAAGTCATTGGCAGCATTCAGTCCAACCGCCAATTGAATTCCTTCGGGATTAGATTTGCCATAATCAAAATTTTCAGGCGACTTAATAACATTAAACCCAAAAATAGAATAGTCCTGCACAGCGCCTAATCCAATGCGTTTATCATGTTGCAGTTCCGGCCGGTCATTTAACAGCTTCCCATCTTTGTTAACCCTGTTACCTGTTGGAAAACTGATGCCCGCGGCGCCGGGTTCTTCTTTTACTCCGTGGCTATTAATATAAACCGTGAGCCCGCCTCTTAGAATTTTTAAAATGGTGGCGTCATTTTGCGTTGTTGCGCGGATATATAAATTATCGTTGTCATTCGAAACAGCATATAACAAACCCTCTTTCTCATCGCGGTAAGGAAGTGGCCCTGTCCAGTCACCGTCATTTCCATCGATCACTAAAGAATCTTTTTGCCATGGGATAAGTTCAGCAATACCGGATTGCTGGCTGTTCTTTGAGGAACTACAGGATGCAAATACAACCATTATAAAAGATAGTAGGAAAACTTTTCTCATGATACGCAAATTGGAATAGAGAAGGCAATACCTAACCGCCTCAAGGCAAAGTTAACAGACACTTGCATATAAAGGACTAAAGTTTAGTTAAGGTGCCCACGGCCATCCTGCAGGGAACAGATTTGTGAGATGATTTTTTAATAAAATGGTATCTTTGATAGTATCATATGATACTATCATGAAACCACCCTATTCTATCACTATTCCAATTTTACAGTTAATAGCTTCTATTTCAGAGAAACTTGGCCAGATCAATGCGGCACACCTGACACAACCAAAAGCGGAACTGCGAAAGGCCAGTCGCATCAAAACCATACAGTCATCTCTCGAAATAGAAGGAAATACTTTAAACCTTGAACAGGTAACAGCCATACTTGATAATAAAAAGATCATTGCGCCTCAGAAGGATATACTGGAGGTAAAGAATGCGATAAAACTATACGAAACACTGGATCTACTGAAAGCCCATTCGCTTACTTCATTCCTGCAAGCACATAGAATACTGATGGATAGACTTGTTGACTCTGCCGGAAAACTCAGGAATAAAAATGTAGGCATCGCCAAAGGTTCCAAAATTGCGCACCTGGCGCCGCCCGCAAATATGTTAAAAGCGTTGATGACCGATCTTTTTGATTACGTTAAGAAAAGCAATGATCCGCTACTGATCAAAAGTTGTGTCTTCCACTATGAACTGGAATTCATTCATCCTTTTGAAGACGGGAATGGAAGAATGGGAAGACTATGGCAAACCGTTCTATTAAAACAACATAATCCTGTATTTGGATTTCTACCGGTTGAAACGCTGATCAAAAAACAACAGGCCGACTATTACAAAGCGCTGAACCGGTCCGATAAAGCAGGTGAATCCACACCGTTTATTCAATTTATGCTCGGCATTGTAGATGCCGCACTTGAAGAGCTTTTACAAACCCAATCGGTTACTTTACAGGCAACCGATCGTATAGCGTATTTTCAATTGTTAGTTGGCCAGGAAACATTTACAAGACAAGACTATTTGCGCAAATTCAAAAATATATCACCTGCAACAGCCAGCCGTGATCTGAGAGAAGCGACCGATAAAAAA
>JAQBNJ010000444.1 GCA_028288645.1 Sediminibacterium sp. | reverse complement strand
ATGAAAAAATCATTATTGTCCGTACTTCTTTGTTTCTTCCTGGTAAATACTCATGCGCAGGATAATAATACGCCTGCCATTTTTCCCGGTGGAGATTCTGCATGGAGCCATTACCTTGATACGTCCTTCAATAGTCAGAATATGGCCAAACAGATGACGGCTAAAGAATACGAGCGATTTGGTAAAACACAAAGAGTTGTTTATACTTTCAATGTATTGTCTGATGGAACCATCGGTCTCATTAATATTGAAGGGCAGGTGAGCCAGGTGATAAGGAACGAGATCTACCGCGTATTAAGATCAGCTCCACGCTGGACACCCGCTACTTTAAACGGAAAACTATCTACTTACCGCAAACGACAGATCTCAACTTTTACGTTTGATTAAAAAAGCTAAATGAAAAAAATATTCTTCGCGATCGTAGCGGTTTTTGTTTTTATTCCCTGCTTTGCGCAGAATACAAAAGACAGCATCGATCAATCAACACAAACTGAAACACATCCTGAACACCGGGCTGAATTTCAGGGTGGCGTCACACAATGGATAAAATATCTCGAACGAAATCTGAACCGCGAATTAGGCCGTAAATATCTTACCATACCCAAAGGAGAAAAAAGCGTAAAGCAGACTGTGAAATTAATTTTTGAGATAGATATCACAGGACATACTTCACACATCACAGTAGAGAATCCCGAAGACGTTCATCCTGAACTGGCAAAAGAAAGCATTCGTATTGTTGCTGGCAGTCCGGCCTGGACACCTGCATCACAAGATGGGAAAGTGGTTATAGAAAAACGCAGGCAAAAGATCAGTTTTATGCGGAGCGATAGTCTTTGATTTTTTTTCGTGACTTTTGCAGCATGCAGATCGATATCATTACAGCTGTTCCTGAATTATTGGAGAGCCCTTTCAACCATAGCATCATGAAACGTGCGCAGGAAAAAGGACTGCTGACTGTACGCACACTCAACCTCCGTAAATGGGCCATTAACAAACACATGCAGATAGACGATTACCAGTTTGGCGGCGGTGCCGGAATGGTAATGATGCCCGAACCATTGGCCAATGCGATAGATGAACTACAGCAGGAGAAAAAATACGACGAGATCATTTTCATGACACCCGATGTCGTTTCTTTTAACCAACGCGCCGCGAATGCTTTGTCAATGAAAGAAAATATACTGATCATCTGCGGCCATTACAAAGGCATTGATGAACGCATCAGGCAAAAATATGTAACGAAAGAAATTTCTATCGGCGATTATGTATTGAGCGGAGGCGAACTGGCTGCCGCAGTTGTAGTGGATGCGATCGGCCGCCTGATACCGGGGGTATTGAATGATGAAACCTCCGCACTTTTCGATTCCTTCCAGGATAATTTATTAGCGCCACCCGTTTACACACGTCCCGCTGATTTCCGCGGCGATAAAGTACCCGAAATATTGTTACAGGGCGATCCCAAAAAAGTAGAAGAATGGCGGCATGAACAATCGATGCAACGGACGAGGGAGAGACGACCTGATTTACTGGATGAGTAAATGCAATTAATAATTAAGAGTTAATAGTTAATAATGCGAATCAAGGGTTGAGTAGAGCCATCGGCTCGGTTCATTTTGTAGCAACGGATTTTAATCCGTTGTTTGTGATTCAGCGTAGTCCGGAAGTGCCGTAGGCACGATACATATATGGACCGAACCTACGGTTCTCCCGGAATTTACTATTTTTTTGTTCAACGGATTAAAATCCGTTGCTACAATATGTATCGAGGCTACGCCTCTGCAATCATCCTGATATTCAATTTCAACCCTTGATTCGCATTAATAGTTAATAATAAAGCTTAAAGCAGGAAGCCGCTCAAAATTGAACGGCCACCTGCTTTTTATTATTTGAATTACTGAGCATCAATTTGAACACGGCATAATTACTAATTATTAACTACTAATTATTAATTAAGGCTTCGTGTGGTACCATTTCTCCTCCAGCCCTTCATTGATCTGTATATTCCCATTCTCTACTTCCGAATCGATTGGCCCATAAGTAAGACTGAATTTCTTCGGAAACTGAACACCTTTGAACTCACCCCATTCTTTCACCTGGATGACAGCTTTTGTACTTTTAGGCACATTACTTCCATAAGCCTCTAACAAGCCTCTAAAACCGGTAAGGTTAGCGGCCATATCGCCGGTTGATTCCATTTGTTTTACCAGAAAAGTTTGCTGATCTATCCAATAGGTAACCTGCTGACCGGTCTTTAAAGTCATCTTGATTTTGAAGCAGGGAACTTTACTTACTTTATCTGTTCCTGCCAGTTGTACGGTATGCCCTTTTGCCGCATAATTTACCAGTTCTGGAAAAGCACCTGCACAATCAGTTTCGTATTGCTGTGCGGTAACGTCTTCAGGTTTCATCCTGTTTAATACTGCACCATTATTGGCACCGCCGCCGCCATCTCTTCCTCCGCCACCGCCGCCTCTCTCAAAGCCACCGCCACCACCCGGGCCGCCGCCGCCAAAGCCGCGCATACCGGGAACATATACATGACCCGAAGTGTCTGTGATCATGGTAAAGCTATCGCCCATACCCATGATACCGCCTACCTGTCTGCGAAACAGTTTTCCTTTTTCACGTACCAATGTTTGCAGGATATCGATGTTCTGTCCCATTACGCTGAACTTAACATTGCTGATCACTTCCAGCATTTTTATGCCTTCTAATTTTTCCCGGCCACCGGCAGCCGCTTCATACTTTGTAATGATCTCATCAGCTGTCTGGGCTTTCACCGTGAAACCCGCGAGCAGTAAAAACAAACCTGCGAATATTTTTTTCATATACTTACTTTCGTTGTTGATTAGTTTGTAAATGTAATTCCTTTCACGCGATACATTTTCAGGCCAACACTAAATTAAACACCATTTAAGATATTTTATGGCTGCCCGATCATTCACAATTACCGGAAACCTGGTTGATATACAGAAGAAAACAATCTATTCTGCTGAAGTTGTTGTTGAAAACGGTGTAATAGCCTCAATTGCTAAAATCGGCGAAGGAGCAGCTTCTATCGGTAAATTTATTCTGCCAGGATTTGTTGACAGCCATGTGCACGTGGAAAGCAGCATGCTGATACCAAGTGAGTTTGCAAGGCTGGCTGTTTTACACGGTACGGTGGGCACGGTAAGCGACCCGCATGAGATAGCAAATGTATGTGGTATGGAAGGCGTTGAGTTCATGATAGAGAACGGCAAACAGGTTTCCTTCAAATTTAATTTCGGTGCGCCGAGTTGTGTGCCCGCCACTATTTTTGAAACAGCCGGCGCCGCATTGAACAGCGATGATGTAAAAAAATTACTGGCAAAAGATGAGATCAAATACCTGAGCGAAATGATGAATTTCCCCGGCGTATTATTTAAGGATGCGGAAGTGATGAAAAAAATTTCCGCTTCCCATGCCGCTGGAAAACCGGTTGACGGCCATGCACCAGGGTTAAGAGGCGAAGACGCCAAACAATATATTGAAGCAGGCATTTCAACCGATCATGAATGTTTTACCGCAGAAGAAGCAGTTGACAAATTGCAACACGGTATGAAGATCCTTATCCGCGAAGGAAGCGCTGCAAAGAATTTTGAAGCGTTGATAGAATTACTGGAAGATCATCCCAAAATGATCATGTTCTGCAGTGATGATAAACACCCCGACAGTTTAGTTGCGGGCCATATTAATCAACTCTGCGCAAGAGCGGTTGCGAAAGGTATTGATGTGTTCAGTGTTTTGCGGGCGGCCTGCATTAATCCTGTTGCACATTATAAATTGGATATCGGTCTTTTGCGTGTCGGAGATCCTGCAGATTTCATCCTTGCAGAGGACCTGGTTGATTTTAAGATCCATCAAACCTATATCAACGGGGAATTGGTTGCAGAAGACGGAAAAACTTTTATCAATTCTGTTGCTACCAGGCCTATCAATCAATTCGATTGCAAACCGGTAACGCGCGACGACCTGAAAATAAAAACAGAAGACTACCCATCAACCGATGGAAAGATTCCCGTGATAGAAGCATTGGATGGGCAACTCATCACCAACCGTTTGCAGTTAACCGGAAAAGAAAACAACGGCGAATGGATAAGTGATACGGAACAGGACATACTAAAAATGGTTGTGATCAACCGCTACCATACTGCACCGGTTGCAAAATGTTTTATTAAAAACTTCGGTTTCAAAGAAGGAGCCATTGCCTCGTCTGTTGCACACGATAGCCACAATATTGTTGCGGTGGGTGTGGATGATGACAGCCTCGCTAAAGCTATCAATCTTGTGATAGCAGAAAGGGGCGGCGTGAGTTGTGTGAACAGTTCCATTTCAAAAGTATTGGGTTTACCTGTTGCAGGATTAATGAGTGCAGATGATGGATTTAAAGTAGCTGAAGCTTATACAGAAATAGATGCGATGGCAAAATCATTAGGTTCTTCTCTTGGCGCGCCATTTATGACATTAAGTTTTATGGCGCTATTGGTGATACCGCATTTGAAATTGAGTGATAAGGGGTTGTTTGATGGGGACAAGTTTACATTTGTATAATGAGTGTACTTGTGTACAGCCTTTATCAAATATTCTTTTCTTCTGAGCTGGTTCAATAAGTGAATTATTTCCCACCCGTAACCTCCCCCGTCGCCTTCACCACCACTACCGCCACACTATCCGTTCCCTTCGGCGCAAAATATCTTGTTTTGAATTTTATCGTTTTACCCGGTGCGATATTTTCATAAACGGTTTCAATTCCTTCATCCAGTTTCACCCCGGTTTTGCTGAAGAAGGATAGTTTGACGTCTACATCTTTATAAGAGCAAACGGTTGCATGGTTGGTAAGATGGCCGATCACTACTGTTTGCCCGATCAGGTTTTTGCGGTCGCGGTTTTCTACTGATAAGAATTTAGTGGGATTGTTCTTCTCTTTATCAGCCAGTGTTTCTTTTACTTCTTCGTAGGATTTGGTATCGAATTTCTTTTCCTGTTTATCCTTTCCTTTACAGGCAAACAAACTGGTGCATACCAGTATCACGGCAATTAGTTTTTTCATTTGGGTGTATTTCGGGCTTTAAAGTAAGAAAATAAGCCTTACGAATATTGAATAGTGAACAAGGAACATGGAATGTTGAAGTGAACGGCCCTCTGGTATCCGTCCGGCCTGTAAAACTTAAATTTCCCATTCCAACTGATAGAATTTAGTTTTGGGGCATTAAAACCACTGTAACTACAACCCCATGATAGTTAACCTAAGCGACCAACACAGCCTTGTAAGCAACTGGGTATCTGAACTGAGAGATATAAATGTGCAGGTCGACCGCCTCCGTTTCAGGCGCAACCTGGAACGTAT
>JAQBNJ010000443.1 GCA_028288645.1 Sediminibacterium sp. | reverse complement strand
AACAAAACATCAGCCAATGCCGTACCGGCAGATTGGCCGCCATACCACGCATTCACAATAGCAGGAACATGCTCCGCTTCCCACGGAATAGCAAGCGCGCTGCCCGTCAGCATTACAAATACCAATGGTTTGCCGGTAGATTGCAATGCTTTCATCAGGTCTGTTTGAATAGTTGGCAATGCGATCGTTGTGCGGTCGCCGCCATTGAAGCCCGGGAAATTTACGCGCATTTCTTCCCCTTCCAACTGCGGTGAGATACCGCCAACATACACGATCGCATCTGCATCTTTGATTCGGTTAACTAATGCTGCAAAATCAGATTTGATAAAATCTCCTGAACGTAATTTTACATTTGCCTTTCCTTCCGTCTGGTAGTATTCCAGAACAATACGGTACGTTTTATTTTTTTCAGCCGCGATCTTATAGGTCCTGGCACCGAATCGGTTGCGCAGCCACGAATCGATCACAACTTTTCCATCAACCATTAATCGATAGCCATCATCTGCATCCACTTCGAATGTAATATCTCCGGTGTTGTTGGCTGTAAAATCTGTTGTATAGCGTGCGGAAAAATTCAATGCCTTCATCTGGTCCGTAACTGATTCGCCTTCCTGCCAGAAATGATCAATATCATTTTCTGTACGTGTGAATAATGGATCACCTGTCAGGTCTTTGTTGTTGAAATATTCCGCTTTGATACCTTTTTTCCCGTCAAACTTATATTGACTGCTTCTATCAGCATATACCAGCAAGGTATCATTGGTAAACTGGATCGCTTTTTCATAAACCACTTCAGTATTGCTTCCGAGTTTATCTTTTATTCCCTGTAAAGCGGTAACAATTTTACTTGGTGTCCCATTATAATTGCCAAGGATAGAAATTGGGTTATCTGCATTGGGTCCCAGTACCACGATTTTCTTCAGGGACTTACTTAACGGCAAAGTATTATTTTGATTTTTCAACAATACAATAGATTGCTGCGCCATTTTGAGTGAGTGTGCACCGTGCGCAGGAGCTTCCAGTTCAGTCACCGGTGCCGCAGCATATTTCACCATCGATGCGGGATCGAACATGCCCAAACGAAAACGGATCATGAACAATCTTTTCAACGAAACATCTATTTGCTTCTCTGTTATTTTTCCCAGCTTAACAGCTTCGGTCAATGCTTTATAAGAACTGTTGCCGCAATCAATATCAGTACCATGTAACACTGCATCTGCTGCAGCGCTGGCCGCATCAGGGTGTGTTTTATGATTCCTGTAAAAATCATCAATGGCACCGCAATCAGATGTTACATATCCTGTGAACGCCCATTGTTCGCGGAGTATATGCGTCATCAATTCATCATTGCCGCAGCAGGGTTGTTTCTGGTAAGCATTGTAAGCGCACATCACCCCCGCAACTTTTGCATTCACAATTAATTCTTTAAATGCCGGGAGATAAGTGTTCCAAAGATCATAATCACTTGTTACGGCATTGAATACATGCCGCGAAGGTTCCGGCCCGCTGTGTATGGCAAAGTGTTTGGCACAGGCGGCGGCTTTTAAATATTTTGGATCATCACCCTGCAGGCCTCCTACAAAAGATCTTCCAAGCATAGCTGTGAGGAAAGGATCTTCTCCATAGGTTTCCTGTCCCCGGCCCCAACGCGGGTCACGGAAGATATTGATATTGGGTGTCCAGTATGTTAATCCTGTATAACGCGCGCCTGCTTTGTTCTGCCTTGTATTCTCGTTAAAGATTGCACGTCCTTCTGTGGCTGAAAAATCAGCCATGGTTTTTAGTGAGTTGGTATCGAAGGTTGCTGCCATACCAATGGCTTGTGGGTATACCGTTACTTTGTATTGCGTGCGTGCTACGCCGTGCAACACTTCGTTCCACCAGTCATAAGCTGGTATGCCTAATCTTTTAATGGCCGGTGCCGCATTTAGCATCTGCGCCACTTTTTCTTCTAATGTTAATCGGCCAACCAAATCATTCACACGCTGTTCAAAACTCAGCGATGTGTTTTGAAACGGGAACTCCGGTTTGCTCTCCTGTGCAGAAACGGCTGCGCCTATCATGCCTGATAAGAGGACGGTAATAAAAATTCTTTTCATTTTGCTTGCTTTGTTATTGAGATATTCTTTATTATAATTTAACGTGTTGTGCTATTGAAAATCCTCTGTGAAACTCTGTGCCCTCTGTGCCTCTGTGGTGAAAAAAATATCGAAGCGAAGCTTTCACCACGGAGGCACAGAGGGCACAGAGTTTCACAGAGAGCATCTTTAATTTCGATAGAGTTTAATAGCACAAAATGTTATAATTTACTGTTACTTACGAACGCGATCTTCTTACTATCCGGCGACCAACTCGGCACATTGATACTTCCCTGCCCGCCATACACATAACCTATTGTTTTTGGAACACCACCTTTCACCAACATTAAACGCAAATAGATACGTTTATAAAATGGATGTGTCAACGGATCGATCTCTTTCGGGAACGACTCATATAAGATCCATTTTCCATCGGGTGATATATGCGGGAACCAGTCATTGTATTCATCAAATGTTACCTGCTCTTCTTCGCTGCCATCGGCTTTCATCTTCCAGATCTTCATGGTGCCGGTGCGTGCGGAATTAAAATAAATGTATTTGCCATCAGGCGTATATTCAGAACCATCATTCAAGGGAGGCGCTTCTGTTAATTGAGTCTCTTTTTTTGTGGCAATATCAATTGCCCAGATATTAAATTGTTTGTTACGCAGACCGGTAAAGACCATTCGTTTTCCATCAGGCGAAAATCCATGAAAATAAGAATGCCCGGAAGTATCTGAAGTGATCATTGTTGGATTATCTGAACCCGAAACAGGTACGGTATAAATTGTTGATGTACGATCCTTTCCTGTGTGATTACTAAGGCCGAGTGTCTTTCCATCAAAAGAAAGAACATGATCATTGTTATTGTCTTTCACAAAGCCGGTGTTCAATTTTGCGATCGTTCCATTGACCAGGTCATACTTATACATCAAACCTTCTGAATTGTAAATAAGATATTTATTATCCGGTGTCCAGTTAGGCGCCTGCAATGAATTGGGGGCACTGTATAATATTTTACTGAGGCCACTGGTTACATCCATCACTTCAATATGGCTACCGATATAATCGCGGTAAGGCCTGAAATCTTTTGCTGCCGGAATAATGATGCGCACATTGCTGAATTCAGCTTGCTCCGTTACATTTTCATTGTGTGAACAGATAAAGAGTCCCGCATACACTTCATCATTCAACACGATCTCTTTGGTAACTGATTTATAGTTTTCACCAAACGTAGCCGCAGAAAAAGTAAATGTATTGCCGGAACGTTCCAGTTCTATCTCGGTTGGATTATAAGATGAGATGATCACCTGCCCGGTTGTATCGCCATCTGCCGAGCGATATTGCAGTGAAGTAAGTGATTCGCCATGTACACAGGCATCCGCATAACGTGAATTGGTAGTTAATTTATCCCTTGCAATAATGCCGATCTTCCTGTGCGGGTCAGTTCCTTTACCAATGAAACGGACAGTTGCTTTGATAATGAAATCGCCTTTTATTTTTTTCCATGCAAAATGGAACTGGTCGGCATTCGTCCACATGTTTTTGCTGGTACTTGATAAAGTGTAAGACTGGTCATCTTTATTATAGCTACCCGAACCTTTTGATTTCGGACTACCAATATCTTCATGATGGTCAAATACACCCAGAGGTTGCATTTGTGCAAACAGGATAGGAGATGGAGTCAACAACAGCAAAACAAAAACCCAACTCCATAAAGGAACAGCAGGTTGCTTTTGCATGGTTAATTATTATTAGGGTTAATTAAATCAATTACACACTAACATATCGGTCACATCTTTATATTTCAAAAAAATGGCACACGGATGACGCGGATCAAACGGATTTATACGGATCAGATCAGTGCTGATCCGCTAAATCCGCGCCATCCGTGTGCCATTCTCTACTTCAATTCCAGCACCACCACCGAAAAAGGTGGAAGCTTTACTTTTAAACTAGAACCACTCAAATTCGCTCCACTGAATGAAGTGGGTTTCACTTTACCTGGATTTTCAAAACTGTTATAGTTCTGTATTTTATCCGATGTCAGGATTCTTCCCGTTACACCTGTATAATTAGCGCCGCTGATATTGATGGTTACTTCCTGTTCTTTGTTCGCATCAATATTTACCAGCGAAACATGCGTTAACCCATTCTTATCTTTTGACGCGGATGCAGAAACCGCTTTTAGTTTTTCTTTACCCATTTTATAATCGCTGCTATTTACGGTAAGAGGAAGCATGGTTGCGTCCTGGTGTACATTGTACATTTCCATTACATGGTAAGTGGGTGTGAGCAGCATCTTTTCTTCATTGGTGAGGATCACTGCCTGTAGTACATTGATGATCTGTGCAAGGTTGGCCATTTTTACACGGTCGCAATGGTTGTTGAAGATATTCAGCGTAGTTCCCGCGATCATCGCATCACGCATAGTATTCTGCTGGAAGAGAAACGCGCCATTGGTGCCGGGTTCTACATCATACCATCCACCCCATTCATCCACAACCATCGCCACTCTTTTTCTTGGATCATATTTATCCATGATGGCGCTGTGCTTTGTAACCAGTTCTTCCATCTGCAAAGCGCGTTGCATGGTGGTATAATATTCTTCTTCGGTAAAACTAGTAGCAGGCCCCTTCTTACTCCAATCGATCACAGAGTAATGGTGAACGCCAACCGCATCAAGCATGTTGTGTGGGATGTCGCGCATCAATACTTCTGTCCAGTTATAATCTGCATCACTGGCACCTGATGCAATGCGGAAAATTCTTTCTTTCGGATCGCCGTTTGTCATGAATGTAACATACTGGCGATAGATGTTTGCATAATATTCCGGTTTCATGTTTCCACCGCAACCCCATGCTTCATTGCCAATGCCCCAGTATTTTACATGCCATGGATTGGCGCGGCCGTTCTGCTGGCGAAGATCGGGCATCGGGCTGCTGCCATTGGGATGGATGGTATATTTTACCCAGTCGGATAATTCCTGCGGTGTACCGCTTCCTACATTGCCGCTGAGATAAGGTTCAGCGCCTAATACCTCGCACATGTTGAGAAATTCATTCGTACCAAAACTGTTGTCTTCTTTTACATTGCCCCACCACACATTCAGCATGGATGGCCTTTTATCTTTCGGGCCGATACCGTCTTTCCAGTGATAAGTATCTGCAAAACAACCGCCGGGCCAGCGAAGCACGGGCACTTTTAATTTCTTCAATGCATCAATTACATCCAGGCGGATGCCATCTTTATTGGGAATTTTTGTATTGTTATCACCCACATACAAGCCACCATAAATACAATGGCCCAGATGCTCCGCAAAATGGCCGTAGATATTTTTATTGATGATGTCTTTTCCTTTATCCGCCTGCAAGCTGATATCATTCTGTGCAAATACAGAAAAGCTGAGAAATAAGCTTACAAAAAAGGTCAGTTTTTTCATGGCAATTTGTTTTGGTTAATTGTTACCCCTAAGATATCAATTATAAGCGGTGATCGTTTGAATGGTTCCGTCTGTATTGTATTTTAATTCGGTCACTTTTACATTGCGTAAATGTGTTTTGCCGGAAATCTGTGTATCATGATAAAATAAATACCATTTACCTTTTACTTCAACGATAGAGTGGTGGTTGGTCCATCCTTCCACGGGATTCAATACAACCCCCTTGTAAGTGAACGGCCCGTAAGGGTTGGTACCGATCGCATAGTTGATAAAATGCGAATCGCCGGTCGAGTAAGAGAAATAATATTTGCCTTTGTATTTATGCATCCAGGATGCTTCAAAGAAACGTTTGTCGTTGTTTGATTCGAGGAATGTTTTTCCGTTGGCATCAACAATTTTTATGGTCCTTGGCGCTTCTGTAAAACTTTTCATATCAGCACTGAGTTTGGCAACCCTTGGTAAGAATGCTTCTTCTTTGGCTGTCTTTAATTTTGCATCTGCATTATATTTATTGTTGTCCCATTTCTGTAATTGCCCGCCCCAGATACCGCCGAAATACATATAATAACTTCCGTCTGAGTCTTTGAAAACAGC
>JAQBNJ010000428.1 GCA_028288645.1 Sediminibacterium sp. | reverse complement strand
GTACGTTGGTATAAATATTTTTATGGCTTAGCATTACGCCTTTGGGTGTTCCTGTTGTGCCCGAAGTGTATATAATGGTTGCGAGATGCGAAACGGGAATAGTTGGTTTAATAAGGGCTACCTGTTGCAAAGATTTTTCATCAGCCATCGCGGTTATCTCGCTCCAGTGTGCGGCGCCTGCGATCTTGTCGAAAGTGTACACCGTTTTAATGGAAGGAACTTTATCCAGCAAGCCATTTACTTTTTGCAATAATTCGTCGTTGCTTACAAAAATGTATTTCACTGCCGAATCGTTCAAAATAAATGCAAGTTCGAGTGGGTTCGTGGTTGGGTACACGGGAACCAATATCACACCTAACTGTTGCGCGGCAAGATCAGTGAACAGCCATTCGGGCCGGTTATTACTGATGATGGCGATCTTATCGCTGCCGGTTGCCGTCATATCATTACCACTTAAACCGAGTTTCATTAACCCGGCGCTAAAGCGGTTCACAATATCTGCTACCTGTTGTGTTCCGTACATTACCCATTGCCCATTTTCTTTAGCAGCCAGCATATCTTTTTTGGGGAAATGCTGTAACTGGTGGTCAAGGCAATCAAAGAGTCTTTTGATGGTCATTTGCAATCGTTATCGTTCAAACAAAAAAACCGTATGAAGAAATAGATCCTACGTGCGGTTGTGAGGACACAACCGCGGCGACATGGCGGTCAAATTCAATATTTTATCCTTCTTCTCTTCTTTTCATTTTCTTAAACTCTTCTACAGCAAGATCCTCTTTGCTTCCATTGTATGCATCAAAATACTGGAAACCGAGGCCAAGACCCCAACCGAGCATTGTCCATATGGGCCATGGATAGCCATGATTACCGCCGTGGCGGCCGGTAGTAAACCACCATATGCCCCAAAAGAAAGCATTGATGATAAGGTAACTGAAAAGGCTTTTTTTGAATGAAGCCCTTTTCTTAGCCATGCGCCAGAGTCTTTCGTCATTTGACTGTTCCATATGAACCTTGGGTTTAAGACTTTCAAATTAGGGAAATAAGCACACATAAAAAAGCCGATGTTGTTGGCATCGGCTATGAATAACGGTTTAGAACGTTTACCTCGAAAAATAATATTCGCCTGCGGGTAATTTAAACACGCGGCTTTGCTGGAATGTTTTATATCCTTCTGTTTCTTTGGAATGATCTTTTTGCCATGCCTGGTAAGTTGCGGCGCCTGCTTCCGGGCTGAACAGCCAGTAATTATATGCTTCAAAAAGTCCCTGTGAAAGCAGGTACTGCTGTTGATTAAAAAGCTGGAAGGGATATGTTTTTTGTTTTGCCTGCATCCATTCTACAATGAATTTCGTTCGGATACTGACCAGCGCATCGATACTGTTGCCTGCTTTTGTGTTGCCGGCAACTTTTGCCAGCACCTCCAATACATTTTTTTCAAAAACAGAAGTTGCTTTGGCATCTTTCAGCGGTTGTAAACCACCTGGTGCAAGCAGGTTATTGTACGCTGTGAACAGCTGTGCTTTTATCTCTTCTGTACGTTTGGTATAACTCTCGAGGTTGAGAAAGATCTCACCATATAAAGCGGCACGGAGCCAGTAATTTTTACGTGCATAATACATGGCCGCATTGTAGTAATTGCTGCTGTAAGAAGGATCTACTTCAATCCCTTTTTCCCATTGTGTGATGGCTTCCTCTATCTCGCCGTCCATAGCGAACAATTCTGCCGACTCATTATATAACACACCGCTGTTTGGAAATTTGCGCAGCGCTGTCCTGTACAATTTTGCGCATTCTTTGTAAGCCGCTGTGGCTTTATAAGAAAGCCCGAGCATCTGAAAAGCCTGCTCATCCGCATTGGGTTTTTCTACCATTTCTTTACCCACTTCAATCGCTTTGGCAAAATCCCTTTTCAGGTAACTGGCAAAAGAAAGGTCCTTTAATATCTCAATATTATTCGGCTCCTGTACTTTGGCGCGTTCCAATATGGTTACCGCATTATCGAAATCGCCTTTCTGAACCAATGTGCGGGCGGTTTCCTGCAATAATTTGGAAGTTTGTTCCTGTGCATTTGCCGTATATAAAGAAGCAACGAGGACTAGAAATGTAAAAAAATATTTCATAACGATAATTAAACTGTGTTAGGATATGTTTTCCAGGTGACCATGTGTTTTTATTCAAAAACCAGGCCACCGGACATCACCACTATTCATAAATAAGATGCGTAAGTAACCCATCTCTCAATTTCGGTTCAAACCAGGTGCTTTTGGGTGGCATTACATTACCACTGTCTGCAATATCAAATAATTGTTCGATAGTAACCGGGTATAAACTGAAGGCCGTCGCCATTTCGCCACTGTCAACTCTTTTCTCCAATTCGCCCAAGCCACGGATGCCACCCACAAAATCAATACGTTTATCTGTGCGCTGGTCCTTGATGCCAAGTAATTTATCCAATACATTATTCTGCAGGATGGTAATATCCAGTATGCCGATCGGGTCCGTTGTAAATGTTCCTTCTTTGGCGCTGAGTTTGTACCAGTTCTTATCCATATACAGCCCAAACGTATGCAATGATTCAGGGCGATAAGCGCCGGAATTCACAAGTTCCACCTTGAATTGCTTACTTAATTCTTTGACAAAAGTTTTTGGCGTTAACCCATTCAGATCTTTTACCACACGGTTATAATCCATGATCTGCAACTGGTTGGAAGGAAACAACGTCGTCAGGAAATAATTGGCTCCTTCTGTTGCGGCAGCGCCCAAAGCTTTACGCACTTTGGCTGCTGATGCTGCGCGGTGATGGCC
>JAQBNJ010000421.1 GCA_028288645.1 Sediminibacterium sp. | reverse complement strand
AACGGTCCTTCTGGCCGTTGCTATGCCCTTTGCAGGGAACACACAGGAAAAGATCGATGCTGCCATGATGCAGAAGATCCGTGATGAAGGATTAAAGAACTCCAAAGTAATGGAGATCGCCTTTAACCTTACTGACAAAAGCGGTAACAGGCTTACTGCTTCCCCCGGTTTTATGCGTGCTGCCGATTATGCCAAATCAGCCCTTGAAGGATGGGGCGTTAAAAACGTAGCCATCGACCCATGGGGCGAATTCGGTAAAGGCTGGGAACTCGAAAAAAGTTATGTAGCCATTACCGCTCCTTATTACAAACCACTGTCTGCTTATCCAAAAGCATGGACAGCCGGAACCAAAGGCTTACGCAATGCTGAAGTAATATTGGTTACGTTGAAAGACAGCACAAGTTTAGATGCTTACCGCGGCCAGCTAAAAGACAAAGTGATCTTAATGGATCCGGGTACCATCACTCCCTACAAAATAAGTTTTAAAGCAGATGCCAGCCGTTACCAGGATTCTGATCTTACAAAAATGGCGAATGCAAAATTACCGCCTCCAGGACAAGGCTTTGGTGGCGGCGGCGGTGGACGTTTCGGTGGCGGTGCCGGTGGTGACACCGCTGCACAAAGAAGGGCACGCGAAGCACAGCAAATGGCTGCAAGAGCGCTTGTTCTGCTGAAAGTAATGGCCAAAGATGAAAAAGCAGCAGCTTTTCTTACAAAGGGAAGTGCAAACAGTCACGACGGAACCATTTTCGCATCCGGCGGCGGCAGTTACAAAGGAACCGATCCTGCGAATTTTCTGGATATCGTAGTAGGTATTGAGGATTTCAATACGATTACACGTTTGATGAAAGCTGGCGTACCTGTTAAGATGGATGTTGATGTAAAAACAAAATTCCAGACAAAAGACCTGCAGGGATATAATGTGATCGGCGAAATTCCGGGTACTGATCCGGTATTGAAAGATGAAGTGGTAATGCTTGGTGCGCACTTGGATTCATGGCAGACCGGTACCGGCGCTACGGATAATGCATCCGGTTCTTCTGTGATGCTCGAAGTGATGCGTATACTGAAAACATTAGGCGTACAACCACGCAGAACCATCCGTATCGGTTTATGGAGCGGCGAAGAAGAAGGTCTGTTGGGTTCAAGAGCTTATGTAAAGAAAACCTTTGCCGACCCTGCAACCATGCAGACAGCACCTGCACACGCAAAATTCTCTTCTTATTTTAACATTGATAACGGAACCGGTAAAGTGCGCGGTATCTATTTACAGGGCAATGAAGCGGCAAGGGATATTTTCCAGCAATGGCTCACTCCTTTTAATGATCTCGGTGCGAAAACAGTTACCATCAGCAATACAGGTGGTACTGATCACCAATCATTTGATGGGGTAGGTTTACCAGGCTTCCAGTTCATCCAGGATGAGATCGAATACAGTGCGCGTAACCACCATAGCAATATGGACGTATACGATCACCTGATCGAAGATGACCTGAAACAAATCGCTACTATTGTTTCTGCATTTGTTTACAATGCGGCACAACGCGATCAGAAAATACCACGTAAACCTATGCCTGTGCCAAGAACACCGGGCCAGGGTGGCCGCGGCGGCGGTGGTGGTCAATAATAGAATTTAGTTTATAATGAACGGGATCATCGCAAAACGGTGATCCCGTTTGTTTTTGTCAGCGGCCTCAACAGGCGGTGGTCGCAGTCGCTCGGCTCCGCCGAGTGACAAATATCACCTGGCCTCTGGCCATAACACCCGGGGCTAAAGCCCCATTAAAAAAATTCAAACATTTCTTTTATCCACGCCCTAAAGGGCGCGGCAAATAGGCAAATATGTTTTCCCCAATCCCCAAATACCTCTTCCATCCCCGTTCCCAGTAATTATATTTGCCATCCATGTCAAAATCATCCGCCGATACACCGTTAATGCAGCAGCACAGGGCCATCAAGCAAAAATATCCTGATGCCATCCTGCTTTTCCGTGTAGGTGATTTTTATGAAACGTTTGGGGAGGATGCGATCATCGCGTCCAAAGTGTTAGGGATCACGCTAACGAAAAGAAATAATGGAGCTGCTTTTTCCAGAGAGTTGGCAGGTTTTCCGCACCATGCATTGGATACCTATCTGCATAAACTGGTAAAAGCCGGTTACCGTGTTGCAATCTGCGATCAACTGGAAGATCCGAAAACAGTAAAAGGAATCGTAAAACGCGGCGTAACGGAATTGGTAACACCGGGTGTTGCAACCAACGATAAATTATTAGAACACAACAGCAATAATTTTTTAGCGGCAATACATTTTACAGAAGCAGAAACGGGTATTGCATTCCTTGATATTTCAACCGGTGAATTTTTTATCGCCGAAGGCAATGATGAATACATCGATAAATTATTACAGGGATTAAAACCCGCCGAAGTTATTTACCAGCGCAGTTACCAGAAACATTTTAAAGAAACATTCGGGCCTAAGTTCTACACCTACACGATGGAGAGCTGGATCTTTGATGAAGCTTTTGCTACTGAAAGTTTGCTGAAACATTTTCAAACGCATTCATTAAAAGGATACGGGATCGAAGGCATGCATCATGGCATTACTGCCGCGGGCGCTATTTTATATTATTTAAAAGAGACGGAACATCCTAATCTTCAGCATATCACTTCCATTCAAAGAATGGAACGGGAAGATTTTTTGTGGATGGACAGGTT
>JAQBNJ010000392.1 GCA_028288645.1 Sediminibacterium sp. | reverse complement strand
GATCATATTCGCCATTGTTTTCTGGCTGACCGCTAATTTTCTTAAAGCCGCCTGTGTTGTTTGAACGGATTTGTCTTCCATCCAGTTGCCGAGAAACACGAGGGTAAGAATAGTAGCCGTGGTTTCGTAGAACATATATTGTTCCGCCTGGCCCGTTACTGTTCCATACAAACTATAACCGAAAGCCGCCACTGCGCCGAGAGCGATCAGCACATTCATATTGGGAATTCCCTTGAGCAAACTTTTAATGGCGCTGCGGCCGAAGAAATCCATACCCACAATAAAAACAGGAATCGTTAATGCCAGTTGTACATAAGGATCCATGAGAAAATGGATATGTACACCAGGTATCATATGCAACATCAGCGGCGCAGTAAAAATGATACAGAAAAGAAAACGCTGGAAATGATTCTTAAATATTCTCTTATCTTTTTTGTCTGCCTTGTCACCTGTCACCACATGATAGCCTAAGTTTTCAATACCTTTTGCGATCTCCTGTTTGGGAACATCGGGTGCCATTTCAAAACTCACATCCCCACCCATAAAATTCACTTTTACCTGCTGCATGCCTTTACCCTGCAAGAATTTATCTACAGTAAGTGCACAGTTGGTACAACTCATGCCTTCTATTTTCCAGTTCACTTTTTCCACAGAGAGGGATAATTAGTAGTTAGTAATTGGCAATTAGTAATTCGTTTCGTGCAGATATTACCGGTTTTTTGTTAAAACCTATTTGAATGAATGATTCACGCAAAGTTACTAAAGGCCAGATTCAGCAACTATCGAAATACGGTTAATAAATACATCATGGTTTCAATTATGATAATACTATCCAAATAACAAGAACGATCAACAATTGTTTTCTTCTTAGTATTTCAGCTCATGTTGTTAACCGCGGGCCAATTACTAATTACTAATGCGAATCAAAGGTTGAGCAGAGCCATCGGCTCGGTCCATTTTGTAGCAACGGATTTTAATCCGTTGTTTGTAATTCAGCCTAGTCCGGGAGTGCCGTAGGCACGGTGCATATATGAACCGAACCTACGGTTCTCCCGGAACTTGTTATTTTTTTTTTCAACGGATTAAAATCCGTTGCTACAATATATATCGAGGCTACGCCTCTGCAATCATCCTGATATTCAATTTCAACCCTTGATTCGCATTACTAATTATCTTCGCTTCATGGATGCAATTTTTACGCTTGAACAGATCAGGCATGTTGCCCGCGCTTTGTGGAAAGAAGGCAAAAGCAAAAAGATATGGGCCTTCCATGCCGGTATGGGAACGGGGAAGACCACTTTTATTCATGCGTTGTGCGAGGAACTGGGTGTGAAGTCGGCGATCAGCAGTCCAACATTTGCCATCATCAATGAATACAGCAGCCCGGATGTTGGTGCGATCTATCACATGGACTGGTATCGCCTCAAAGGAGAAGAAGAAGCAATGAACGTAGGTGTCGAAGACAGCCTGCAAAGCGGCCAGCTCTGCCTCGTAGAATGGCCGGAGAACGCAGAAGGGTTATTGCCTGATGATACTTTTCATGTTCATATGGAAGCGCTGGATGTGGACACGCGGCGGGTTTACACGGAGTAAGTTTGTGGTTTGGCGTTTGTAGTTAGTGGTTTATTGCCTTCGGAAACCCAACCCCAAACTCCAAACTTCTCCCGCAAATGATTTAATTTTACCCCTCTCAACCAATACCCAACATGGCCACTAAACCTTCGATCAGTCCTTCTTTTACGTATGAAACGTTGGAAGAAACCCTGGATATTAAACCACAGGGCGCTAAACTGCATATCGGCATACCCAAGGAAATTGCTTTCCAGGAAAACCGTATTGCGCTTACACCGGATGCCGTGGGTGTATTGATCGCTAATGGAAATGAAGTATCCGTTGAGCATGATGCAGGCGATGGCAGTCATTTTTCTGATAAAGATTATTCGGAAGCGGGTGCGCGTATTGTTTACGACCGCAACGAAATTTTCAAATGTCCCATCCTTGTAAAAAGCGCCCCGCCTGTTGAAGAGGATATGCCTTTGCTGCAGCAAAACCAGACCATCGTTTCCCCGATACATCTTTCTGCTTTGAAAAAAGAATACATAGAAAAGATGATGGAGAAGCGCATCACGGCTTTGAGTTTTGAAAATTTTAAAGATGATAGCGGCACGTACCCGATCGTAAGAAGCATGAGCGAGATAGCGGGTAGCGCGGTAATGCTGATCGCGGGACAATACCTGAGCAGTTTTAATAAAGGAAAAGGCGTTTTGCTCGGAGGGATCAGCGGTATCCCGCCAACAAAAGTTGTGATCATTGGTGCAGGCATTGTTGGAGAGTTTGCCACGCGGAATGCATTGGCGCTAGGTGCATCGGTAAAAGTGTTTGATAACAATGTGTACCGTTTAAAACAACTGCAGAATAATTTAGGACAGCGGATCTGGACCAGCGTACTCGAGCCACGCATCTTATCCAAACAATTAAAGACTTGTGAAGTAGCCGTTGGCGCTTTGAGCAATGAATATGGACGCGCACCGGTGGTGGTTACGGAAGATATGGTAGCAGCCATGCGTCCCGGCAGTATCATCATTGATGTGGCGATCGATCGCGGCGGTTGTTTTGAAACGAGTGAACTCACGAGTTATGAGGACCCCACATTTGTAAAACATGATGTGATCCATTATTGCGTACCCAATATACCCAGTGGTTTTGCGCGTACCGCGAGCCAGGCCATCAGCAATGTATTGATGCCATTAATATTGGAGATCAGCGATGAAGGTGGAATAGAAGAAATGGTGTGGCATAAATTTAACCTGCGTGAAGGCATTTATATGTTCAAGGGTGCATTGACAGATTTTTATATCAGCCAGCGGTTTGATCTGAAATATACGGATCTGAATTTGTTGATCGCGAGCAGGAGATAATATTTCGATAAGAGAAAGACAGGAGAAAAAGAGTGTAACAAGAGGTGAGATGTTCTACTCTTGTTACACTCTTTTCTTTTTAAGTTCTTATTGAAACCTTGTCACTATACTTTTACTGATTCTTCCGTCATTACCAGGTCCAATAACCTCAATGTCCGCAAAGCCCCATCAATAATATTTTCTTCTTTGCCACTCTTCTCTGCGAGTGCAGAAAAAGTATTCAGAAATTTTTTCCACATGGCGTCTGCATTTTCACCTTGTGCAACAAAATATTTCAATTTGCTGACTGTAGGATCCTTCAATGCATCCTGTAAATGTTTTTGTATCAGTTCTCCGCCTAATGTTGAACTTTCCAGAACATATAAAGCGCCCAGTGCGGCATAAGGGTCTGTGTACATTGAGCGAAAATAATTTTCAGGCATTGTTTCCAGTTCATTTATGTTTTGGCCCAGTTTAACAAGATCATTTTTTATGATCTGTGTTTTTCTTCTTTGCTCGAGGTCAGGTATGAATTGTGTTAACTCAGGGAAAATGTATTTTTCAAAACCCTCGATAAACCCAAATAGAGCAAACAGGTTTTTTCTATAATCATCGAGCGTCACACTCGGGCTCAATAAATTAACAGAAAGCATGTTCTGGCCAAGCCTGGTGTGCCAGTCGGCGGTTCTTTCGAGGAGACGATCTAAAAAAGATGTGTTCATTGTATTGAATTCGGGATGAGTAATTAATAACTGACCGTAGAATATTTTATACAGCCATGAAGGTTTTAGTTCCTTCTGTTTAGTAAAACAGAAATTATCATGCCACCATTCAGCGATTTAATAAAATCAATTTTATGGGAGATGTTAAAAATTTGGTTAGTACAGAAGCTGTTGATGTGGCTGAGGGAAGGCAACAGTATAGA
>JAQBNJ010000357.1 GCA_028288645.1 Sediminibacterium sp. | reverse complement strand
AGCAGCACCAGACATACTATCCTTCCACCTGATCTTTGCATCCGGCAGGATCTTAAACATAACCGTGAATAATCCTGTTATTACGGCGAAGATCAACACCATGTTCACTCCATATAAAACAGCCAGCGAGGTATCGTTGAACATGCGTTGCAGGCGTTGGTAAAAAAGATCCATTAATGAGTTTAACAAAAGTGATACAAGCAGGATAAAGCCAATACTTACTACCAGCGAAAAGGAAATGAGCCGGTTTACAATTAATTTAACCAGGCCTTTTTTAGGTTTTGCTTTGATACCCCACATATAATTGATAGAGCCCTGTATCTCTGTAAACACACCGGTTGCTGCAATGATTAATACGATACCGCCGATAATGGTGCCCCATACGCCCTGGTCCTTTAGCTCCACATTTGCAATAATGCTCTGGATCTGCAAAGCAGCATCGTTTCCTACAAGGCCGCTGATCTGTGAATATACCCTTCCCCGCACCGCTTCAATACCAAACACTGTGCTCACAAGCCCGATAACGATCACCAGGAAAGGTGCAATGGCAAATATGGTGGAATAGGAAAGCGAGGCGGCGAGCTTCATGCCATCATCATCGTTAAAGGCGATCGCCGAATGTTTGAATACCCTGAAAAAGGTTTTGATTTTTTTCATATCAGATAGTATAAATCCAATTCCTATTCCACAAAAAGAAGCGGCGCCCTGTAGAAATAATTACACGCCGGTAAGGCCGGACACTCACAATGTATCAATTGATCATGGCATAAAGTTTTAAGTTATAATAGAAACATATTTTATGCGAAGTATCCTTTATGTATTCGCCGTTATCCTGATCATCGGTTGGTTGATCGGCGTGTTTGCTTACAGTGTCGGCGGAATAATTCACATCCTGCTTATACTGGCCATTATTTCCTTACTACTCGGCATTATCCGGAGAACCTGAACCACAGTTCCTCTATATATAGGTTTCGTTTACAAAGCCACATGTCTCATGTGGTTTTTTGTTTGCGGGGTTGCCGGAAGCTGTGGTTTAAAGCTGGAACCTGCCTCTGCCGGCAGGCAGGCGCAAAGCCCGCCAGGTACCGCCAGGTACGCATGGGTTTTGTTGAATCACCGGAATTCATTGCGTCCATCGCGCACTTTGCATTCCAACTTTACTGTTGCACATTCAAACGGTACATAAGTGGATCCAAGATCTTGTGTACGACAGGTTGAGTGAGGCATAAAAAAATAGATCGCAGAGATAGCTCTGCGATCTGGTGGTACACGTAAATGATCATTTGATCATTGGTTTTCCTTAGGAAATATTATTTCGTGTTCTTCTTTTCTATATTCTCCACCTCGCGTATGAACAATGTTTTGTCAACATCCGCATCTGCGCCATAGGCATCTACCAGTGTGCCTTTCGTGCCATCGTTGGTTTCGAGCACATACATGATAGAACTGTCTGCAGGGTCGGTCTGGCCCTCAAAGCGGAAGAAATTAATGATCTTAACTTCTGTTGGCGAATATTGTTTGCCGGTGCTCAATGCTTTTAAAATATTATCAGACACTGTAAATTCTTCTTTATACCCATCTGCCAGCAATTTGGTATGAACTTCAACCAGTGTGTTCAGGTAGGGTGCGGTAGGGGCGTGCATGTGATTTTTTTTATGAGTGAAACTACCAGGTATTAGGTTTTAGTTGTTAGCTATTAGCAAACCAATGCTAACAGCTAATACCTAAAAGCTAACAGCTCGATTTTCAAATAAGACTGGTGCATTTCTGCACCAGCCCGTTATTACCGTAGGATGTTGATCGGTTTCCTTTTTTATATTCTTATGGCAAATAAAAAGTCTAATTCAGGTGTGATCTTCATCGCTGTAACGGCAATCTATTGAGATACCCTTACTTGCAGTAACTTACTGCTTTGCTAAACAGTTACATGCAGGTCACGGTATTTTTTAATCATATTATGAGATTCTTTTAATGCAGATTTCTGGCTCATGATCACCTGCCTCGATTCCGCATCGATCTCTGCATCCGATCTCAAAGCCTCTTCATAGGCCTTCTGCGCCGCGTCTTCGCCATACTCACATGAACCCAGGATCGCTTTCCTGTCGCTGCCGGTAATGGCTGCTTTCACATTCATCCAGGTACGATAGATCTTGCCGGGAACAGTAGTTTCATGTGATACTTCTCCTCCGTTCTTCAAAACAAGCTCACTAAGTTCTTTCACATTGTCGCGGCTGTCATTGGCCATTTTGCGAAACATTCCTTTCAGATCGATATCTCCTTCCTTTATTTCGTCGATGGCCGTCTCATAACCTGTAATACGATCGTTGTTGATCTTCACGAGGTCATTCAACAGCTCAATCAATGCGTCATTTGTTTGCATAACTATGGGATTTAGTATCTTAAAGGTTAAAATTTTCATGCCAGCCAAAGCGCTGCCGAATAACCCAGAAGAACCAAAATTGTAGAATTTCATACCCACCGTTCAGCATGGTCCCCTATACAACCACCAGCAACTTCATCAATATCGTTTCATCCTTTGTGAGGCCCGTGACCCCATCTGGTATTTCAATGCCATCCAATTCTTCGAGGTAAGCCGCCATCTTATTTTCCTCATATAGCCGGATAATACCCGGGTGCACATAATATTTTCTGCAAACAGTGCGTGTGTTGCCGAGTCGCGTACTTACATAATCCAGGGCCTGGTTGATATTCTGTTTGCATTGGGAGGTATTCTCGTAAAGGCCTATATTTTTAAAGGCACGCAACACATTCAGGCAACCGGCCCATGTTCTGAAATCTTTGGCAGTAAAATCTTCCCCTGTGTATTCTTTTACATACTGGTTCACCATGCCCGAATCTATAGCGTGCCTGCTGCCGTTCTCATCATAATATTGAAACAGTTCTTTACCCGGTATGTCCCTGCACTGCTTTACGATCTTTGCCAATTTTTTGTTCTTCAGACTGATCGTATGATAAATGCCTTTTTTGCCTTTGAATGAGAATAACATCGCCGATCCTTCAATAGCTACATGCTTGTCATGCAGGGTAGTTAATCCATGAGATCCATTCTGTTTTTCATACTCGGCACTGCCGATAGGTATATAGGTGCGCTCCATTAAACTGATCACGGCTGCCAGCACTTTCTTCTCTGTTAATTCTTTATGTGAAAGGTCCTGC
>JAQBNJ010000342.1 GCA_028288645.1 Sediminibacterium sp. | reverse complement strand
TTACTATGAAAGGGATTTTAAGCGCGTATTTAAGACTCATCAATCCTAAAACACCATAGTTTGATGCAACGCCATTACAACCACCTTCGATAGCGAGTTTGATGATATTTTCCGGGTCAAAATAAATAGGGTTCGGTGCAAATGCAGACCCGGCGCTATGTTCAATGCCCTGGTCAACAGGAAAAATGCTGCAATAGCCTGTACCGCCTAAGCGGCCATGGTCGAGAAGTGTTTGCAAACTGCGCAGTGTCTGGTTGTTGCGGTTGCTGTTGATCCATATATCATCCACATGCGAAGAAGCAGGTAAATGAATGGTGCCCTTGTCTACTGTTTTACATTGGTGATCCAGGAAATACGATGCTTTGTCGCCTAAAAGGTCAACGATCTTTTGATTGCCCATGGTGGAAGTGTTTTTAAATGTTTGCAAACGTTTAGCGGACAGCAAAGATTGCTAACAATTGTTAGTGCGCCAAAAAAGAAGATGGGTTTTATCTAAAAAAATAAGCCGCAGATTCGCAGATTTTTATTTCTAATCTGCGAATCTGCGGCCATAATTTTTTCCCGTAATATAATTATGCGTTCCGGTTAATACAATTCAAGTCCTCAAACGCCACTTCCAAACGCTTACTGAAGTTTTCTTCAGCTTTGCGTAACCATACCCTTGGATCGTAATACTTTTTATTTGGTTTATCAGCGCCTTCTGGGTTACCTAATTGTGCCTGCAGGTAACCTTCATTCTTAACATAGAACTGCTGGATCCCTTCCCAGAATGCCCATTGCATATCTGTATCTATATTCATTTTGATGGCGCCATAACCGATCGCTTCCCTGATCTGATGTTGCGGTGAACCGCTTCCGCCATGGAAAACAAAGTAAACAGGTTTAGGGCCTGTCTTTAATTCTTTCTCGATATAATCCTGGCTGTTCTTTAAGATAACGGGCCTAAGTTCAACATTACCCGGGCTATATACACCATGCACATTACCGAATGCAGCAGCAACTGTAAACAGGTTACCTACTTTACTGAGTTCCGTATAAGAATAAGCAACGTGTTGGGGTTGTGTGTAGAGTTTATCATTTTCAATACCGCTGTTATCAACGCCATCTTCTTCACCGCCTGTAACGCCTAATTCAATTTCAATACTCATCCCGAGAGGAGCCATGCGTTTATAGAATTCGACTGATGTATGGATATTCTCTTCCAAAGGTTCTTCTGAAAGATCGAGCATGTGTGAACTGAAAAGCGGCTGGCCTTTTTCTTTGAAAAAATGTTCGCCTGCATCTATCAGACCACTTACCCACGGCAACCATTTTTTGGCAGCATGGTCAGTGTGTAATACAACAGGTACGCCATAATATTTAGCCACATTATGTATATGCAATGCACCGGATACACCACCTGAAATATTTGCCTGCAGTTTGTCATTCGGCATTCCTTTGCCGGCAATGAATTGCGCACCGCCATTGGAGAACTGGATGATAACAGGAGAGTTTACTTTCGCCGCCGTTTCAAGAACCGCGTTGATGGTATTGGTTCCAATAGTGTTTACTGCGGGTAGGGCAAACTGGTTGTCTTTTGCATCGTTATATAATGCTTCGAGCTCTTTACCGAATAAAACGCCGGCGCTGTATTTTTTCATTTGTAAGGGTTGTTTTGTTGATTGTTTTTGGAGTTGGCAAGATAGTTTAGTTGGCGCAAACGGTTGTTAGCTTTTTGCTATCTGACACGAATTACACGAATTAAAACGAATTCCCCGATTTGTTGATACATCATATGTTTCAGAAATCATTCGTTTCAATTCGTGTAATTCGTGTCCGCCATTTTCGCAATAACGTTATAAGTTATCTTAGTTTCTCGCGTAGCGCCTTGAGATATCCCGCAGCATATCGCATCCGGCTACCATACCAACTGAACATCTCGCCGTCTACCAACATGATCGTTACGTTTGGCAGTTCAGCAAGCAATTCATCAACATGTTTTTGTTTAAAAGGATAGGGTTCTGAGGAAAGAAAAACCAGTTCAGTATTTTTTGATCGTAGTTCTGCAGTTGTGATTGATGGATAACGTGTTTGATCTGCCAATACATTTTCAAAGCCGCTTATCCGTAACATATCACTGATAAATGTATCACCGCCAACTGACATATACGGATCCTTCCAGATAAGGTAAGCTGCCCGATATTTTTTTTGTGTGGGCGAATTCAATACTGCCAATTCTTTTTTGACCTGGCTGATCAAATCGTCTGCTCTCAAAGAAGTTCCAGTGATCTCGCCTATGCTCCCGATCATACGATATGCTTCTTCTATATTGTTGATATCACTGACCCACACCGGCGCGATCTTTTCTAAAGCGGTGATCTGTTCCTGTACATTTTCTTCTTTGTTGGCTATGATCAGATCAGGTTGTAAAGAGGCGATCAAATCTATCTTGATGGTTTTTGTTCCTCCTATCCTTGTTTTATTCCTGAACCAATGTTCAGGATGAACGCAGAACTTAGTGATACCGATCACTTTCTCATCCAGCCCGAGATCAAATAATAATTCTGTCTGTGAAGGAACCAATGAAATGATCCTTCGCGGAGTTCCCTGCAAAGTTATTTCGCGGTTTAACTGGTCTTTGTAAACAGGCATTCGTAAAAATACTGAGAACTTTTAACAGATCGTATTTGTGCAAACAATTGAGAGTTGAATCAGATAGAAAAACCAACACATGCTTAGTCAACCTATCAAAACAATTCTGCTGTTAACCTGTTTGGGATGCATCACCGAAACCGGCATTGTCCCCGGGTTTAATCCTTCGATGCATTCGATAAAAGAGATCCCGCTGCCAGCGGGTTTCGAAAGAATACCGGTCAGCACAAACCTGTTTGCAGACTACCTGCGTAATCTTCCCCTTCGAAAAGATAAAACAGTTTACCTCTATAACAAACAACCTAAATCGGATCAATCCCTGCATTATGCAGTGATAGATATTTCTACAGGTGACAGGGACCTGCAGCAATGCGCGGATGCCGTGATGCGTTTGCGCGCAGAATATTTTTATGGAAAGAAATTATACGATAGCATACGCATCCCAAAGGACAATCATACCGTGTATCAATTCTCACAGTTCTTGAAGAACAATCCCACAAATGAAAAAGAGGCATTCCGGAAGTTTATGGAAATAGTATTTATCAATTGCGGTTCCTATACACTGGAACAGCAATTGAAATCCGTAAAAAATATCACTGATATGCAGCCGGGTGATGTGTTTGTAAAAGGAGGTGCACCCGGCCATGCAGAAATAGTGGTTGATATGGCCATCAACAAACAAACGGGTAAAAAAATATATTTATTGGCAGAAGGATATATGCCTGCACAGGACATACATATTCTTTTAAATCCGTTAAACAGCGGCTATGGTCCATGGCATGAACTGGCAAATGATAAACAGGTGATTACAGCAACCTGGATATTTTCTGCCAATCAATTAAGACGCTGGTAAAATTTACCTGTATTTGAACCAGGAGCCTGTATTGAATAACAATACCGATTCATCTTCTTTTGCATAATCTTTTTCGATCAGTTTTTTTAAACCGATATAAGTGGCGCTTCCTTCGGGTGAAAGAAGTAAGCCTTCTGTAACGGCAATATGCTCTATGCCTTTTTCCATTTCTTCTTCAGTAACCGTGATGGCTGTGCCATTGCTTTCCAATACCACTTGCTGTATAAGATCTTTGGCAAACGGATAGGGCACAGAAAGACCATATGCAATCGATGCTTCGGGTATAAAAGTTTCGGGTACAGTTCCGTTTTCGAACATTTGTATCATAGGATTACATTTTTTTGATTGTACAATTACCATCCTCGGTAGTTTGCCGGTTAACCAGCCCAACCGCTGCATTTCTTTGAATGCCTGCCACATGCCTATCAACCCGGTTCCACCGCCTGTGGGATATATAATGAGATCCGGCAAACGCCAGTTTAGTTGCTCAGCTATTTCAAACCCCAGGGTTTTCTTTCCCTCCAACCGGTAGGGCTCTTTCATGGTCGACATATCAAAGGCGCCTATTTCAGCTGCCATTTGTTTTGCTTTTTTGCCGCAGGCATCTATGAGGCCATCCAGTAAAATAAGTTCTGCGCCATACATCCTGCATTCTTCTTTTAATGCGGACGGTGTATGTTTCGGCATGATCACGGTTGCCCTGATACCCGCCTTGGCCGCATAAGCACTCATGGCGCCGCCTGCATTGCCTGCGGTTGGTATGATGCAATGTTCAATACCTAATTCTTTTGCTTTTGAAATGGCCACACTTAACCCTCTTGCTTTAAAGGAGCCGGTAGGATTTACACTTTCATCTTTCAACAGAATTTCTCTTATACCGAGTTGCGCCGATAGATTTTTTAGTGGAAGGATGGGGGTCCATCCTTCACCAAGGCTCACAATATTCTTTTCATCAAAAACCGGGAGAAATTCAGCGTAGCGCCACATCGTATACGGCCTGCCTGTAAACATTTTCCTGGAAAGAGAAGTTGGCCGGTAATGAGCCAATAAGGGTTGGTTGCAACAGGTCGCATAGGATTGTATGATCGAAGAAGGATAGGTCTTCCGGCAAACCGGACAACGGAGATCTTGTAAAAATGAGCGGGATGTAAGTATTGTTTCCACGACGCAAAAGTAGAAACATCGTATAACTCAGATAATATATAGTTGTTATGAGCTATAACTAAACGTTATAGATCTGCTGCGCCAGTTTTATAAAGATCTTATTCAGGCCGCTGTTTTCTCCTTTGCGCTGGATAAAATAGAAATTTCTTTCAATATGCAAACCTTCAAAATGGATCACGGTTAATTCACCGTATTTTATTTCCTTGATCACGGAACGGTTGGGCAAAAACCCCAGGGAATCTGATTCTATTAAAAAATTTTTAAGGGCTTCGGTGCCGCCTAACCGCACTTTGATATTGAGCTGTCTGATTTTTTTATGATTCTTTTCAAGTGTTTGTTTTAAAGCTGCCAATGTACCGCTTCCCCGTTCACGTATCGCGATGGGCATGTGTATGATCTCTTTTATCGCGTATGTTTTCCGTTTGGCAATGGGGCTTTTTTTGCTGCACACAGCTACAACCTGGTCGGTTAAAAAAGGTTTGTGATTGATATTGGCGCGTTTAACCGGACCTTCAATAATACCAAGATCAATATCGCCATTGAGCAATGCTTCCAACACAATTTCTGAGTTCCTGTTGAGCAAACTAATATTGATCTGCGGGTAATGCTGGTTAAATGACGATAAAACTTTAGGAAGTATATACAATGCAACCGTAGTACTTGCACCAAGTTTTAAAACGCCTTTGGCCTGCATTACATCATTGATGCCCGATAACTCGAATTCGGTCTGCTCCTGTATCCGCTTTACTTCCGTAAGTTTTTCGAAAAGTAATTTTCCCGCCGGGGTGAGTTCTATATGAATACCTTTCCTGTCGAACAGTTTGGTCTTATAATATTCTTCCAGCGATTTGATGTGTTTGCTGATGGCAGGTTGTGAAATATACAATACCTGGCTCGCCTTTGAAAAACTTTTCTGCTGAGCTACGGCGAGGAAGACATCGTGACGGATGGAGATCAAGTCAATTAATAGTTAATAGTGAATAATTAATAATTGTGCTGTGCAAGATGATATTGATTCATGGTACAAATTATGCGATTCAATTGTTAACTATTAACTACTAATTATTAATTAATAATCATTTCGCCAAACTCTGTATCACATCATACTTCGTAACAATATGGAACTCGCCTTTTTCATCTTTGGCCAGTACTGCGCCGTTTTCTTTGGTGATGAGGCTGCCTAATCTTTCTACCGGCGTATCAAAATCAACAACGGGATATGCGGCTTCCAGTACACTTTCCACCGTCGCGTTTTTGATCTCGGGGTTACTGAATACTTTCTGGAACAAACCACTTTCGCTCACGGCGCCAATGCAATCCGTTCCTTTCATCACAGGTATGTGTTCGATATCGTATTTCTTCATCATCTCTACAGCTTCTGAAACCGTATGTGCTGGCTCGAGTGTTACCAATCTCTGCGTACTTCTTCCGCTAACGATATCCTTGAATGTTTTTACATCCAGGAAACCGCGTTCCATCATCCATTGGTCGTTGTAAATTTTTCCTACATAACGACTGCCATGATCGTGAAATATG
>JAQBNJ010000261.1 GCA_028288645.1 Sediminibacterium sp. | reverse complement strand
GTGGGAAAAATCCTTTGGCATCAGATTGTGCGAGATTTGCCGAAGGTCTGATAGTGCAGCATCAAGTATCTGAATGCTTTCATCGCGATATTTCTTAAAATCTTCGTTTTCAACATAGTCATTTTTGTTAAGCTGCGTCATATGTAATTTCAACCGAGATAAAGTTCCACCAAGATCATCGTGCAGGTCCTGCGACATTCTTCTTCTTTCTGCTTCTTCAGTTTTTACGATCTGGTTGAGCAAAATAGCATTCATTTCTTCATTAGCTTTTTCAAAGTTTCGCTTTTTTTCTTTTTTGCCCTCCAAAAAAAGATGTATTACACAAGCGAAAAGCAGACAGCATTCCGCCAAAACAAATGAATATGAGATCAGCTCCTTATAAACGGGATGCAACCCGGATTTTCCCCGCCATAAAAAACCACTATAATAAACTGCCAATGCAATTCCAGTGAGGATAAAGTATGCTTTCTGCTTCGTGTGCAACTTTGTATATACCACGATCAAATAAGAAACACCACTAGTGATCACGAGAAAATCTTTAATAAAAGTGGTATCGCGTAGCATGTATTGAAACTTACTATAGGGAGCGAAGTCTCCGGCAATCTCCAGGATCATAAAAATGCCATAGCAGAGAAAAAATAATTTTGCCCACACAGACTGCTTTTTAACAGGAAATAAAAAATGCGAGAGAAACGCAAAGAAAACAAAACAGCTGTAGGCGGCATGTAAAGAGGTCAATGTCAATTCACGCCAAAATCCCTCCTGTGCATAGGTAAATGGAGAATGAGAAAAGTAAAAATGGATTACACTGATATCTATTATTGAACTGGCCGAAAACAGGATGAATAATATGTTTACAAAATTTTTATCATAATAAAAGATTATCACAGACACAAAAAGAATCAATACCATCAACACCATTGCACAGTAAAACATTACTTCGCCTATATGGACGATTTTGCCTGCGTCATAATAAATATCCAACTTTGCCTGTATCGTAACTCCATAGGTATGGAGTCTTACGATAAAATTATCACTTGTGCTTGCTTGTAAAGAATACTCATAGATGTACTTATTTGTCAGGTATTCCTCAGTGCCGGGCTTTCGCGGGGCCGATACATATTCGCCATGTTCATCGGGCCTGCTTTGAATTGAATAATTGTATGATGTGATACTATCCTTGAGTCCTCTTCCGTTCAGGATGACAGAGGCGTTACCTGTCCAACTGCAGCGGAAAACATATTCGATCCAGAAAACAGATTTTTTATTCGAAGGCTTGAATATAATAATTTGATTGCTGTCATAGGTATGCAATAAATTCATTTCATAAGTCTTGGGCATATGCAGCCTGCCCATCGTGTCTTCATAAACAAATATTTTTTGATAAGAAATCCCGGTATTAAGATCAAAGGCCTGGGCGGAACACTGCAGCGAATAACCAAGGGATACAACAAAGCAAATTATACGTACTATTTTAAAAACGCTGGGCATACCTTTTCTCAAATGTAGCATGATACAATTTACACTTTACTACCTACAAATGGGTATATGCGCACAAGTTCAAAAATCTAAATTGCATTAAAAAAGAGAGAGGCCTCCGCCTCTCCCCACAACTAAAACTGAATGAGAAAACGCTATTGAAGACTTATTTGCCGGTCGTTCGTGTTTTTCTTCTCCGGAACAGCCGGCAATAGGAGGAGAAAAATCCCCCTGTCTATTCACCGGCCTTTGCTTACTAAACAGTTCTAATTTAATTTCGTTAGTTACAGTTCATGCGAGGGTTTGAGTGACTGGTGGTGTTTTCTGTGTGAAAGCGTCTTTCTGTTGATTAATACAGTTCTTATTTGCTTTGAAACCGGCACATCCGCCTGCTTTTCGAAGAGTTCATTGAGAAAAATTCATGCAGAATAACGGCATAAGCGATCAGACTATGAAAAATCAGTAAGATCAGGAAAAGCGAGTTGTATACTTATGATCAACTTTTCACAAGTTTGATGATAGTACCGTTACCCGGCGTAGTAATAATATCAATAACATATTTCATCTGCGTACACCGCTGACGAATATTTCGCAGTCCATTACCTGTATTTGCAAGCGATAGTTCAAAACCTGCGCCATCATCAGCTATGCACATGTTCATTTTCCCCGCAGTTTCATCAATTGTTATGTTTATATTTTGGGCATTGGCATACTTGATCACATTGTTAATGCTCTCTTTTGCTATAAGCAACAGGTTTCTTTTTTCGGTCTTGCCCAATACCATTTCCCGCAGCGATTCTTTAACAGTAATTGTAAAGGAAATACCCTGTGCGTTTGCTAATGGTGCAAGAATTTTACTTATCCTTTCGGCCAGTCCATAGACCGTATCATCCGTATCATCCAAAACCCAGATCATATCACGCAATCCTGTTGTAGCCATTGCAATAGAAGATTGGATCTGCTTAAGATATTCTCCTTTTCCGGGTTGCGTTTCTGCAAGGTGTGTATATACTTTCAATGCATTCAATGTAGAGCCGATGTCATCGTGGAGGTCACTGGCTATATCCTGGCGTATCTGTTGCTGCTTTTGTTGCTGTTTGATCTTATTCCGGTAGGCCAGGTAAAAAACACCTGCTATCACAATCAGGATGGCAATTTTAAACCACCAGGTCTGGTGCCATTTTGGAAGTATGATAAGTTTCAACTCTGTTGGCTTTTCATTCCATACATTGTCTTCATTGGAAGCTTTTGCCTGCAGACGATAGGTACCGGGGGCCATTCCCATCAGGTCAATAAAATTACGACTACCCAATTGCACCCACTCGTTGTTATCGGTCCTGAATGCATAGTTAATACGTGAAGGGTTGGCATAATTCAAGGCTGAGAAAAGTATGTTTACGCGTAAATAATTACTGGGTATTTTTATCTCCTTCATTAACAGGTTACTGGTATCTGTTGTGCCGGAAGCTTGCTCTATTTTGATATTACCAAAATATAATTTCGGCGCAACTGTATTCTTTTTAATAAGGAGCGGGGCTATTACCGAGAATCCATTAACTCCGCCGGCGTATATTTTTCCTTCATTGTATATTCCGCAGAACTCTTCGAACTGGGAGGATTGTAACCCGTCTGATTCAAAAAAATTTGTAATCTGCCCGTTACCGCCGTTAATAAGCGATAAGCCGTAATTTGAAGTAGTAATGATACTGCTGTCCGTGATCGAAAATACTTTATACACGCAATCATTCCCCAATCCGCTATTTTTTGTGAACGTGTGTTTTACATTAAATTTTTTGTCAGTTTGTACCAACCCGTTTCCATAGGTGGCTATCCAATAACTATCGGAAGTTTCCGTCATGTCCATGAAATTATTAAAGGTTTCTTTCCCTTTACCTGTGAGGATAACATTGTTACGGTATCGACCCGTTGCAGGATTAAAATCAATGATTTCTTTTTCGGTAAGTACAAAAAGACTGCCTGATTTATTTTTGTAGAGATGATTAATAATATCAAGGTTTTTAACGGGGTTGTTTGAAGACCTCGTATGGTACACAGTAAGCCGGTTGGTGTTTGTATTCCACATATAGAGACCCTTTTGTATGAAGCTGCTGAAAAACACAACTGAGTCATTAAATTGTAACCCGCAGTTAATAAAATCGTTTTCCAATGGAGCGAGATAAGGCATGCGTTTTCCAACAGGAACTAATTTATCTTTTTCCAGTATATAAAATCCTTTAAGGTTAGACAACAATATCTTTTTATCCCTGGTTTTAAAAAGCATGAGATTTCTGGGCTCCTTGCCAATTTGCCTGATACTGTTATCATTAATATTGATCGAGAACAATCCGCTCTCATCGCCACAATAGATCAGTGAGTCATTTTCAGGCAATAATGAATAGAGATGTTTTAATTTAACAGATTTATCATTCGATTGGAAATAACCTGTAAACGGCATTATTTCATTTGTAAAATAACCTATACCTTCCTGTGTGCCTATCCATATTTTTTGGGCACTGCTGTCGTAAAAACTTTGTTGTACAAAACCGAACCAATCATCAATATGATAGCCCGCATCCCTGTAATAAACAATCTTTTTTATGGTTGGGTCGTAAGAACCAAATTTTTTATTGGCTGAGAACAGTAATTTATCTTTTCCAAAGGAGGAGATCCCTGTAATTTCCATACTGTCTATCAGGGTATGTGTAGGTTCAAGAAGTCGACCATCACCAAACAGGCTAAGAATACGTAGCCCATTGCTGGTTGCCATATACAAATGATTATTTTTTACAAAAAACCGCAGAAATCTGAGCTTGCTTTTTTCCTTATAAACCGAAGCCTGTATCTGCTGTTTTGAAAAAGCCAGTTTCGCCTGCATTTTATTATCAATACATATCGCGCCATAATCATCACACAATGCCCAAAGTCTAGCTTGCGAATCGGTGGTCATCAGAGATACGTTGGCGGTGGGAAGAGATAACGACCTTATTGACCTGCTTAGAGTAAGAAAATGTTTATTAATAATATCATACGCGCAGATACCATTGGAAATTCCTATCCACAGGATATCTCCCTGGAGGCAAATACTACGGATCCATCTGTCTGAAAATGGGTGGCCCTGTTCATCATTTGTAATTCGCTGAACAATAGTGCCACTGTTAATATCTATTCCGCAAACATCGCCGTAGGAAGTGGATACCCACATCATATTACGTTTCCTGTCTTCTATAATATCGGTAACATTACTTCCACCCAGCTGGTGTTGTAAAGATGACTGCCGGGAATAGGTACTAAAATTCTTTCCATCAAAACGATTGGCCCCTTCCTGTGTACCTATCCAAAAAAAACCATAAGAATCCTGAATAATCTTCGTAACATAGTAGCTGCTTAACCCATCCCCCTGGGTAAATTTTCGTATCGGAACTTTTACAATATCCCTTTGAGCGAACGATTGATTTAACAACATGAAAAGGCAGAAAGATAGCCGATAGCAGTAGTTCATACACTAAAAATACAAATATGGCAACCAATTACAAGTGGACTTTTATCTTAATGATCCAGGCTTTGGATAATGATCCGAGAAACAAAAATTTCGAATATATGAAGACCTTGTTTGGCGATCTTCTAAAACTTACAAAACATAAAGAGTTGGGTGTTGTCATATGCCTTCATACATTCTCCAGCCTCCCTGAATCTGTTTTCCCAAGGGATAATAACCCTGCGACAGGAACAACAACTAATTTATTTTATACCCTCGAAAACAAGTCCAATGGTGAACCAGGTTCAAAACTTGTGTTAATGAATAATGGAGAAAGGGAGCATTTCAATATATGCGATGAAATTGCTATTACGGATTTTTTTAAAAACGATGTTGTCCAGCACGCGAACGCCGATCGGTATGCATTGTTTACCTGGGGGCACGGACAACCATGCGGTGTCTTTAAACCCAGGAGTGGTCGAATTAAGGATATGCTTACTATACGCCAGATAAAAGCTGCGATTTCTGCACCCGGAAGTTTACAAAAAGTGGATGTAATGGTAATGAACAATTGTTTTTTACAATTCTTCGATACGGGATACGAACTCAGAGCCTGCGTGGATTACCTGGTAGGGTTTGAAACAGAGATGTTCTTTAATGCATCACTCGATCCGGTAGCTATGATCAGTTACCTAAATGACAGAGTAGAAAATGTAGCCAACACGCCCATACTACCAGAAGAACTGGCAAAGAGCGTGATAACGGAATTAAAAAACAGGCCGCTTGGGCCTGTTGAAAACCAAAATCGCGAAATAACTTCTGCTTTTGCAACTTCACTGGCAACATATGGAACAATGGGCGTATCACTGAAGCAGCTGGCTTCCGAACTTATCACCCGGCTCGATTCTCCTGTATACAAGGCCAAAGTGCGGAGTGCTGTGGGCGATTGCACTTACATTAGTGTTGATCAACCTGAATATTGTCTTTTAGATATTGCAGATTTTATTGAAAAACTTAATAAGCAATCGCCCGATGCCCCCATACCCGTCTTATTATATAATGCTATCAATACACAGCTGTCGGATCTGGTTGTAGGATCGCACCGCGGCAGGTTGATAACAGTTGCCGCATCATCCCCATCACATGTCGTCAATGCCTCAGCTTTTTCAGTTTATTTTCCGGGTAAGAGGGGATTGGAGTTTACAGGATTTTATTATTATTTTATGAGAAAGGATTCATTGAATACCTGCACATCTTTTATTAAAGAATCAAGTTGGGATGAGCTTGTTGGTAAAATGGAGCAGGTATTTCCGCCAAATCCGTTTATTCAAGTGGTAAATAGATTTATCTCCTCATTTAGATAATGTATCATTATATGCCTCCTGAGTCAGGAACTTTTGATTTCAGATTGGCACTTACTACTAAACGGGAGGCTCTTTCGGCGGTACCGAAAATCATTACCGACATTGCATCACTATAAACATCTGTACCAGGTACAAGATCCCGTTCAGAATGAAGCTCTACTGTATTGTCCGTTGTGCCATCTGTTACTATTGTTTTTATAGGAATGGAGATATGCAGCGTTTTCCCGTCTGCCGAGATTTGTATTTCCGGTAGTACCAGATCACCGTTTACAATTGTTTCTGTAATGTTTTCTCCCAAGGATACTCTTTGATATTGTGTTGGCATAGTTTTGATTTTATGTGTGAATAAATGATTCGTATTTTATAATACCGCCAATCCCCTCCTCACCGCTTCCAGCGCCATTCCCACCCTGCTCTGCACATTCAGCTTTTCAAAAAGCTCCCCCCGGTAGCCATCCACTGTTTTGATGGACAGATTCATT
>JAQBNJ010000254.1 GCA_028288645.1 Sediminibacterium sp. | reverse complement strand
AACAAATTGGCCATGAAGATTCCCGGTGTGCCGCATGAAACAACAGAACAAACACATATCCTGCATACCGACGGCGTGATCTCGTTGGCGAGACGTGAACCCGGCACCGCAACAACAGAATTCTTTATCTGCATCGGCAAACAACCGGGCCTTGATTACGGCGGTGAAAATGTTGAAGACAAACAAGGTTATGCCACATTCGGAAAAGTGGTAAAAGGAATGGAAATCGTACGAAAGATCTACCGCCAACCCGAGAACGATCAGCACTTTGATCCGCCGGTGGCGATTTTTAATATCAGAAGGTTGTGAGTTCAGCAGCTTCAGGCTGTTAGCCATTAGGGATTAGGCGTTAGCCAAAGCCTATGCTAACACCTAATGTCTAAAAGCTAAAACCTTTAACATTTCTAGTTTTAAGACATCCTTATGATGCGCTGGCATATCTATTGTGTTATGTTCTGCGTAGATTATTCTGAACTTAAAAAAAGGAGCGTTATGAAAAAGCTACATTGGTTTTTGGGAGCCTTTATGAGTTTGTTCATACTGGCAGGATGTGGAAGTACGGCTCATGTGCAAAAAGACGAGTCGGTTGACTTTTCCAAGATAAAAACATATGCATGGGTTAAGGCTGAAAAAGAGAAGGGCAGTAAGCCTGGTAAATTGAACGACCTGGTTGATAACAAGATCCGCCAGAGCGTTGACAGAAATTTGCAGGCAACCGGCTGGCGCGAAGTAAGCAGGAATCCGGATGTGTTATTGGTGTATGATGTGGATGTGCAGAAAGAAACACGTAATGTGAGCGATCCTGTGTATTCACAGCCGATGACACGTTGGTTCTACAACCCTTACAGAAGGAGTTATGTTCCGATCTATTATCCTTCAGAATTCCTGGGGTATAATAATTCGAAAGAGATCGTGAATGAAGGAACATTAACCCTGACCGTTTTAAATGCCAGTACAGAAAAAACGATCTGGCAGGGCTGGACCGTATCAGAGGTTAATGGCAGGCGGATGACAGACAAAGAGATTGATGATAACGTGAAAGCGATCGTTAAGAAATTAGGATAATATTGTCTTCCCCTCCCAACCAATAAGGGCCATTCAGCTATATAGTTGAATGGCTTTTTTTATTGATGCTCTGTATCAGTTAACTGCATAAGTAAGATTCTGCTTGTGCTTGTCAATAACGGTTTTACCATTCTGAACCGCCGGTTTCCAATGCGGCGAATTTTTGATAACACGGATGGATTCCATATCGACCGACCATTCAGAAGACTTTTCAATAAATACATCATAAATACCGCCATCCGTACTTATAGAAAAGCTTACACCTACCGTTGTTTTTGTACCGTTTTTTGAAAGGCGCGTAAACCTATCGGGTGTTTCAAGGGTTTTTGTAAGGTAACTGGTCCATGCTTTAAGGCCCCCGTCAAATTCAGCAGGAACCTGGACAATAGCGGGCGCTTTGGTAGAAGAAACATCGGTTTTAGCAGGCGTTTTATCGTCTGTAACCAAATACAAAATATCGGTTACTACACCATTCACTACCCTGCAACTGCTGTCTATGGTACCCTTTTCATTATACCAGGCAAAAATGCCATTGGGTATTTCACAAGAAGGGTCCTTGTAAGATTCCCATTTGATCATGGGCCCGCTTTTATTGTACAAACGGCGAACATATAAGGTGTCGCTCTCTTTGGTTTGATGTATAAAAAAAGTTGCCTGGTCAATATTCCTTGCCCTGGATCCGTCTTTTTTAAATAATGAATAGACACCGTCTATCTGCTGAGCATAGGAAAACAAACAGGAAAAAAGGAAGAACAGGAAAAAGAAAATACGGGGCATGTTTTTTTATACAATATATGGTTTTAAAAAAAGAAAACAACCCCAATCGGCGAATGGCTTTTTACTATAGACCAACCGTTTAACCGGGACAGATAAATGATTTATGGTACAAGTGTGCGACGCAACAGCCGATGCTATGAAAAACAAAAGCTGGGAACATAAAAATCTCGTTTTAACTTTAGGATCCTAATTGTAAACTACAGACTTAGCTCAATGCCTTTCAGATTAGACTCCGCATACTCACCCGCCGGCGACCAGCCTTCAGCAATTCAACAGTTAACAGACAGCGTGAATGGTGGTGAACAGTTTCAAACCTTGCTGGGAGTAACGGGGTCCGGCAAAACATTTACTATTGCGAACCTGATACAGAACACACAAAGGCCAACTTTGGTATTAACGCATAACAAAACCCTGGTGGCGCAATTGTATGGAGAATTCAAACATTTTTTTCCTGATAATGCGGTGGGATATTTTGTTAGTTATTACGATTATTACCAGCCTGAGGCCTATATGCCAGTAAGCGATGTGTATATTGAAAAAGACCTTAGCATTAATGAAGAGCTGGATAAACTTCGGCTGCAGGCAACATCGCAATTATTAAGCGGAAGGCGTGATATTATCGTGGTAGCGAGTGTGAGTTGTATTTATGGTATGGGTAACCCGACAGAATATGAGAACGGGATCATACGGATAAAAAAAGGACAGGTATTATCAAGACAGGGCTTTTTGCATTCGCTCGTAAATTCTTTGTATAACCGTTCACAGGAAGAATTTAAGAGAGGAACTTTTCGCGTAAAGGGAGATACGGTGGATATCAACTTACCCTATGTTGATTTCGGCTACCGTGTAACTTTTTTTGGAGATGAGATAGAAGAGATAGAAAGCATTGAAACCTCCAGCAGCAAACGAATGGGTGTGATGAATGATGCGGCCATTTTCCCCGCAACACTTTACCTCGCACCCAAGGATATGATCGTTGATGTGATGCATGAGATACAGGATGAGATGATGGCGCAGGTGGAATATTTTAAAGCCACCGGCAAATACATAGAAGCGCAACGTTTAAAAGAACGCGTGGAGTATGATATTGAAATGATACGCGAACTTGGTTATTGTAATGGCATTGAGAACTATTCGCGTTTCTTCGACAGGCGCAAGCCTGGTACGCGTCCGTTCTGTTTACTTGATTATTTTCCAAAAGATTTTTTGTGCGTGATAGATGAGAGTCACCAGACCGTTCCGCAGGTAGCGGGTATGTATGGCGGTGACCGGAGCCGGAAATTGGTATTGGTTGACTACGGTTTCCGTTTACCCAGTGCGATGGATAACCGGCCATTGAATTTTCATGAGTTTGAAGGAATGATCGGCCAGACCATTTTTGTAAGCGCCACACCGGGCGATTATGAACTGGAAAAAACTGGCGGCGTAGTAGTGGAACAGATCGTGAGGCCAACGGGATTGCTGGATCCGCCGATCGAGATCCGTCCGAGCGTGAACCAGATAGATGACCTGCTGGATGAAATTGATAAGACGGTTAAGAACGGATACCGGGTTTTGGTTACTACGTTAACTAAGCGCATGGCAGAAGAGATGGATAAATACCTGGGCCGCATCAACATTAAATCGAAATACATACACAGTGATGTAGATACGTTGGAACGTGTTGAGATTTTACGGCAATTGCGTTTGGGTGATATTGATGTTTTGGTTGGAGTGAATTTATTGCGTGAAGGATTGGATCTTCCCGAAGTGGCGCTGGTTGCCATTTTGGATGCCGATAAAGAAGGCTTTCTCCGCAATGAAAGATCGTTGACACAAACATCGGGCCGCGCCGCAAGAAATGTAGATGGCCGCGTAATTTTCTACGCAGATAAAATGACAGAAAGTATGCAGCGCACGATTGATGAGACCTCGCGAAGAAGAGAGAAGCAGGTAGAATATAATATACAACATGGCATTACGCCAACTACCATCATCAAATCACGCGAGCAGGTATTTGCGCAGGGCTCTGTATTAGATATAAAAGGATACGATCCATCAAGGCCGTATGCAATACAGGGTGATGAAGACATTGTTCACAAAGCAGCGGAAGAACAGGAAATCTATAAGACCATTCCACAAATGGAGAAAGCGATCTATAGAACCAAAAAAGAAATGGAAAAAGCCGCGCGTGATCTTGATTTTATTGAGGCGGCGAGATTAAGGGATGAGATGTTCAGGTTGCAGAAAGAATTGGAAACGATGAAGTAGGAGCGTTTCAATAAGAGAAAGACAGGAGAAGAAGAGTGTAGCAAGAGGAGAACTCTTTTTCTCCTGTCCTCCTACCAAAATATTTCAATAGAAGAAGAACGAAGAGAAGAAGGAAAAAAGAACAGTTTGGGTCACTTCTTCTCTTCGTTTTTCTTTTATCGAAACGGCACTAAAAATTATATTTTATTCTCATGACCGTTAGGACATTATTGATCGCAGCATTTTTTCTTTTTACGGTCAACGTGTTTGGCCAGAAGCCGGCTTTCTTTGAAATGAAAGGTGTTGTTGAAACTGACTACACGGGCACCATATTTCTATATCATTACGATGCAAATGGTAAACTCCTTAGCGACAAGGGCCTTATAAAAGACCATCAATTCTATTTTAAAAATAAACTCGGAAAACCGCACCAGGGTTATCTTGTGCTTGCAGGTACTTTTGCAAGGGCGAATATCTATATTGATACAGGATCCATTAAAGTTGCGGCAAGAATCGATTCTCTTATGGCCGGTGAGAGAAGTGTCATTGATCTTGTTCTTACAAAAATAACCGGGTCAAAAAGCCAGGCGATATGGGATGAGGCGATGGCCTTCTTTAATAAGTACAAGCCCACTGACTACAATAACCCAGCTGCGATGGCGCAGAAATTTGCCAAAGTTAACCAGCTATCGAAAAAATATCCTAACCTGGATGTTACTTGCGATATAGTCTTGTTTGTAAGAGGCTCTATATCGGGTAGTCAACTTAAAACAGTGTATGCCAACCTTTCAAAAAAACAACAGGAAAGGGCAATAAATTACGGGATCCGGAAAACACTTGACCGCCAGGAAAAATTGGTCATTAGCGAACCTGTTTATTTTCCTTCGCAAACAGATGCTGAGGGTAAAAAACTTGTACTGACAGACCTCACTTATAACTACCTGCTGATTGATTTTTGGGCCTCCAACTGCGGCCCATGCCGCCAGGAGCACCCGGGAATGATCAGTTTATACAACCAGTACAAATCGCAGGGATTCGAGATAGTCGGGGTTTCCCTGGATAAAGAAAGAACTAATTGGCTCGAGGCAATACGCCAGGATAAGTTACCCTGGAAACAGGTTTCTGATCTCAATGAGTTCCAAACAGACATCGTACAACATTACTCGTTGGAGTATATTCCGTTCAATATTTTAATCGATAAGAAAGGAAAAATTATTGCTACGGAGCTGCGCGGGGAAAGGTTGGA
>JAQBNJ010000252.1 GCA_028288645.1 Sediminibacterium sp. | reverse complement strand
TGCCTGCTCCATTTGCCGGGTGCGGGATGTTGCAGTAATTCATCAACCATTAAACTTTCATATTTTTCTCTTACTTCGGGGATCAATGTGGCAAGCTGCTTCATCGCATCCTGCACATCGGTTTCTCCTTCCTGTAAAAAGCCTTTATCCTGCCACATTTTTTTTATTTTAAATGTTGAATGCTAAATTTTAAATGTGTTTTTCATTTAACATTCAAAATTTAGCATTCAAAATAATTATAATCCTTCATAGATCACCGCGGCTCCCTGTCCTACTCCCACACACATCGTAGCCAATCCATATTTTGTTTTCTCCCTGTTCATCTCATGTAACAACGTGGTAGATATCCGAACGCCGCTGCAACCCAACGGGTGCCCTATTGCAATTGAACCTCCATTCACATTTACTTTACTGCCATCAAGATCCAGTTCTTTGATGCAGGCAAGGCTTTGCGATGCAAATGCTTCATTCAATTCAACCAGTCCAAGATCACTAACGGTTAAACCCGCACGCTGCAATGCTTTTGTTGAAGAAGGCACGGGCCCCATGCCCATGATCGCAGGATCAACACCCGCAACAGCCATACTTACAATTCTCGCGATGGGTTGCAGGTTAAACAATTTCACGGCTTCTTCACTCGCCAACAATATAGCCGCCGCGCCATCATTAATGCCTGATGAATTACCGGCCGTTACCGTCCCATCTTTGGCAAAAGCGGGTTTTAACCCAGCCAGTTTTTCAAGTGAAGTTTGCCTGGGGTGTTCATCCTGGTTGAACCAGGTGATCAAACGGTCGCTGATCATTTCAATGGCAGTGATCTCATTATCCCACTTGCCCGCTGCAAGTGCAGCAAAATATTTTTCCTGTGATGATAAGGCAAATGCATCCTGTTCTTCACGGCTGATATCCCAGTCTCTTGCTACATTCTCCGCTGTTTCGCCCATGCTGAAGGGGTGATACATTTCTGCCAATCTCTTATTAGTAAACCGCCAGCCAATGGTGGTATCGTATGTTTCTATTTTGCGGTTCCATGCGCCATCGCTTTTGGCGGTAACGAAAGGCGCGCGGGTCATGCTTTCTACACCGCAGGCTATGTATAACATTCCTTCATTGCACATGATAGCGCGGGCGGCATCCATTACCGCCTGCAGGCCGCTGGCGCATAGGCGGTTCACGGTATTGCCGGCTACATTCACGGGCAACCCTGCCAGCAAAGCAGCCATTCTTGCCACATCACGGTTATCTTCCCCAGCCTGGTTGGCGGCGCCTGCGATCACATCTTCAATCTGTGCTACATCAATTCCTTCATTTCTCTGCAATAAGGCGCTGATGGTATGCGCCAGCAGGTCGTCGGGACGGATGGAACTCAATTTACCACCGTAACGGCCGATGGGTGTGCGTACTGCATCAATTACATAACATGTTTTCATATAGATACCTATTCCTTTACAATCATCAATAAAATCAGTGGTGCAAGATAAAGCTTGTACAACATACTTAATACCCGTTTAAACGATGGTGGGTTTAGCGTGGCAAATACTTAAAAAAATGGGTTTTTTAAACAATAAGACAGTAGAAGAAGCCAATGAGATTTGTAAGACAAAATCGAATCTTTTTAAACGCATCGAATTCGAAGCGTTTAAAAATTGAAGTGATAGAATTCGCAACAAAAGGATAGCTATGTCAAAGAATAAAACCATTAATGTAAAAGGAACGGAAATTACCATCTATCAGGGAGGGCAGTCCGATTATATATCCCTTACTGATATAGCTAAATACAAAGATTCCGGGCATACTGATGATATAGTTAAAAATTGGCTTAGAAACCGTAATACCATTGAATTATTGGGATTCTGGGAACAAATGCATAACCCGGATTTTAAACCCGTCGAATTCGACGGGTTTAAAAAACAAGCTGGCCTTAATAGTTTCATCATGACCCCTAAAAAATGGGTTGAATCAACGAATGCCATTGGTATTATTTCAAAATCAGGCAGATATGGTGGCACATTTGCACATAAAGACATCGCTTTTGAATTTGCTTCCTGGATTTCTATTGAGTTCAAATTATACATCATCAAAGAATTCCAGCGCCTCAAAGAAGATGAAAACAACAGGTTCAAACTTGAATGGGATCTGCAACGCACTTTAGCCAAAATCAATTATCATATCCATACTGATGCCATCAAAGAAAAACTCGTCCCGAAAGAGCTCAATAAATCCCAAATCAACCATGTGTATGCCAATGAAGCAGATCTGCTTAATATGGCCTTGTTCGGTGTTACTGCAAAACAATGGAGAGGTATCAACACAAAAACAGAAGGTAATATAAGAGATGCGGCAACTATTGAACAATTGGTGGTATTGTCTAATTTAGAAAGCCTGAATGCTGTTTTAATTCACCTGGGTCAAGGACAACCCGAAAGACTACAACAGCTAAACACCATAGCTATCACTCAAATGAGATCATTGGTTAACAACAGGCAGGTAAAAAAACTGAGATAACCAGCCGGAAAGGGCACAATCACTATTATGATTATTTTATGAGTGAATTGTAGCCAGTTCCCCGTAGACAAATGGATATAAGTGTCTAAGAGGCTATCTTTGCAAAATGAATACCCCTTTACCCAATATACGCCATCTCGGCGTGGCTGATCTTGAAGCATATTTTGAATCCATCGGCGATAAGAAGTTCCGTGTAAAACAGGTGCATGAATGGATCTGGCAAAAACACGCGCATAGTTTTGATGATATGACCAACCTGAGCAAGGACCTGCGTACCAAGCTCTCTGAAAATTTTTCCCTGCCTGCTTTAAAAATAGATGCTACCCAGTTCAGTGATGACGGGACCGTTAAGAGCCGTTTTAAAACCTTTGACGGGCACCTGATCGAAAGCGTATTGATCCCTACGGAAGAACGCAAGACCGCCTGTGTGTCTTCGCAGATCGGCTGTAGTTTGAGTTGTAAGTTCTGTGCAACCGGTTATATGGACCGTAAACGCAATCTTACTTACGATGAGATCTACGACCAGGTGGTCATGATCAACCAGCAAAGTGAAAAGACCTTCGAAAAGAAACTGACCCATATCGTTTTCATGGGAATGGGTGAGCCATTGATGAATTACAGCAATGTATTGAGGGCTATCGAACGGATCTCTGCCGAAGATGGTTTGTTTATGAGCCCGAAAAGGATCACCGTTTCAACCGCAGGGGTAGCCAAGCAGATAAGAATGCTGGGTGATGACAAGGTTCGTTTTAAACTGGCGCTTTCCTTACACGCAGCCAATGATGCGAAACGTAACCAGATCATGCCGATCAACGAGACGAACAATATTAAAGTGTTGACTGAGGCGCTGAATTATTTCTACAAACAAACGGGTAACGAGATCACCCTGGAATATATCCTGTTCAAGAACCTGAACGATTCTGATAAAGACGCTGAGGAACTGACAAGGGTTTTCCGCCAGATCCCTGCCGACCTGGTAAATATCATCGAATACAACCCGATAGACGCTTTTCGTTTTACCAAGCCTGATGAAGAAGGGATCCAGAACTTTATGGGTATCCTGGAAACCAATAAGGTGAATGCCCGCCTGCGCCGGAGCAGAGGAAAGGACATTGACGCGGCTTGTGGACAATTAGCTAATAAGGACAAACATTAAATACGATATTTTACACAAATAACGATGCGGCCCCTCCAGGCTGCATTTTTTTTGCCCGGTGTATCTGTTAAGAGCTGGCATGTTTTTTTTAACATTCATGAAAAAATTCGATCGGTATGCAAAAAATATTTTTACTCTGTTTTATCATCATAGCGCCTTTAACAATTGTTTTGATCACCTGTTTAAACCTGTTGGATCGATCATGGTCTTATATAAGAGCAAAATTATAAAAGACCATGAAGAAACTTTTTATCGCAGCAACAGCCCTACTCCTTGTAGCGGGCTCATTGCAGGCACAAACAAAAAAGGAAGACAGGAAAGCAACTCATCACAAAAACATAGGTGCGAAAAAACAATTCGCTAATGTCAATTTGAGTGATGAACAAAAAACAAAAGCAAAGGAACTGAACGAAGGCTACCAGAAACAATTCGCAGAGCTGCGTAAAAACACCAGTATGACCGTTGGTGATTACCGGGCAAAAACGGCTGCACTGAAAAAAGAGCAGCATGAAAAATTCCAGGCCTTACTTACACCTGAGCAGAAAACACAGATGGCTTCGCAAAGAAAAAATGCGCAGCAAAGAATGAAAGATGGTCAGGCAAAGCATTTCGACAAAATGAAAACGCAGTTGGGTTTAAGTGACGAACAATCGAAAAAACTCAAAGAAAGCCAGGCAGGGTTCCAGGATAAAATAAAAAGTATCCGCGAGAACAAAGAATTATCCGAAGACCAGAAAAGAGAGCAGGTAAGGGCCATTTCAAAACAACACCATGAACAATTGAAGTCTGTATTGACACCAGAGCAGTTACAAAAGATGAAAGGCGGCCGCAGGGGCAAGGGCATACAGGCAGAAAAATAAAGCAAGCAGGGTTTCGATGAATACAGCTGAGAAGCGGGCAAATGCCTGCTTCTCTTTTTTTGGGCTACCTTTGCGGCTCCTGTTGCAAAACAGCATAAATACACTACATGAAAAAACAACGTACAGACAACTTCGACAAGTTTGCCAACCAGACAAAAGGCAGTGCCATAAAAGAAGCCTACCGCCAGGAAAAGAAAAAGAACAAACTGGAAGCCCGCGCCGCAGGCGAAGAACTGCGCAGAAAGAAGATTGAAAAAATGCGCGGAATCACTCCCGAAAAAGAAGACAAACCCCAGGCAGCAAAATTCAGGTCGCAGGATAAAGGCAAACCCGGTGTTCCTACGAAGAAACATGAAATGCATGGAGCTAAAAAGACTGAAGTTAGAGGTCCGAAGACTGGAGTAGACCCTAAACAATCGGCCTCTCAAACCCCAAACTCCAAACCCCAAACTCCAACCGCTTCAGACCAAATGCCTTTGAACAAATTCATCGCCCACGCCGGTGTTTGCGGAAGAAGAGAAGCTGCTGAATTAGTGAAAGAAGGAAAAGTAACGGTTGATGGCGATAAAATATTTGAACCCGGTTATAAAGTAACTGCCGCCAATAAAGTAATCGTAAAAGGTAAACAGGTTTTCCTGCAAAGAAATTCTGTTTACATACTGTTGAATAAACCGAAGGATTTTTTAACCACTTCCAATGATCCGCAAGGCAGAAAAACAGTATTGGATCTTGTGAAACAGGCAACACCTGAAAGAGTGTATCCTGTTGGAAGGTTGGACAGGAACACAACCGGTGTGCTGATACTCACCAATGATGGTGAACTCGCACAGAAATTAACGCACCCTTCTTTCGAGATCAAGAAAATTTACGAGGTAACACTTGATAAGGTTGTCAGTAAGAAAGATCTTGAGTCCATCGTGGAAGGCATTACACTCGAAGATGGATTTATACAGGCAGATGCAGTTGGTTATGCGGATGCAAAAGACAAAACCGTTGTGGGTATTGAAATACATAGCGGCCGCAACCGCATCGTTCGCCGCATATTTGAACATCTCGGCTATGATGTAAAAGCTCTCGACAGGGTAATGTTCGCCAACCTCACCAAGAAAAATGTAGAACGCGGAAAATGGCGTTTTCTGCAGGAGAAGGAAGTGCGTTTATTAAAGTTCATGAACCAATCATTCCTCAGGAAAAATAAGAACGCGGAAAAAGCGAAAAGGGTTGAAAAAAATACAGGCGAAGATTAATCTATTTTGAAATTTTGGGATTGGGAAATTGGGAAATTTCTTTCGGGGCAGGCACTCGTATCAATTCCAAAATTTCCCAATTTCCCAATTTCAAAATTCGATCATGCAGTTAGATATTATTTTTGAGAACGATCATTTCATCGCGGTCAACAAACCGTCTGGCCTACTTAGTATTCCTGACAGGTTGGGACAGGAAGTATCATTGAAGGATCTATTGAAAGAAAGATACAATGGCATTTATACTGTGCATAGATTAGACAGGGATACCAGCGGCGTTATTGTATTTGCAAAGAATGAAGAGAGTCACAAAGATCTCTCGATGTTATTTGAAGGGCGGGAGATGGAAAAATATTACCTGGGATTGGTATATGGCAATATGATGAATGCATCCGGAAGTATTGATGCACCGATCATGGAGCACCCGGGCAAGGCAACAAAGATGTTGACGCATGCAAAGGGGAAATTTTCGTTGACCGACTATGAGGTACTTGAATCTTTCCGGTTATTCTCCTGGGTACAATTCAGGATACATACAGGGCGCACACACCAGATACGCGTGCATATGCAACACATTGGCCATTCCATTGTTTGTGATGAAATTTATGGTGATCCGAAACCTTTGTTGTTATCCTCACTCAAGAAAAATTTCAAACTGTCTAAAACGGCGGAAGAAGAAAGGCCGGTGCTATCAAGGCTGGCGCTTCATTCTTACCGGTTAAAGTTTACTTTACACGGAGAAGATTTTGACCTGGAAGCCACTATACCAAAGGATCTGCGGGCCGTGTTACAGCAGTTAAGGAAATGGAAGGGGTGAAAGAATAATGAATAATGAACAGGGAATTTTGAATCACTACTGTCCGGTAAAAGTTATTTTAATAAAAAAAAGGGCAGGCCTTTCGGCCTCCCTAAATTGGTAGTTTTGAGTTACGACACTTAAAATAATACCAATGATCAAAAGTAACT
>JAQBNJ010000300.1 GCA_028288645.1 Sediminibacterium sp. | reverse complement strand
GTTCTTCCAGGTTTTTCCACTTACCTTTTTGATGGGCGATGCCGCCAATGCGCTTGTTGAGCCCAGTTCCATTGTCATCTCTGAGGAACTGGCGAAAAAATATTTTGGCAGCACGAACCCTATCGGGAAAACAGTTAAACTGAATAAACGCGATCATACAGTAAAAGGTGTATTGGCAAAATTGCCCGGGCATTTCCACCTTGATTTTAACTACCTGATGTCGCTGTCATCTACCGGCTTTACTAAAGAAAGAATGCAGCGATGGACATGGAACCAGTTTTATACTTATGTTAAAGTAAAACCGGGAACAAATGTTCAGCAGTTACAGGATAAGTTCCAGGCGTATGTAAAAAAAGAGATCTATCCCACGCTAACACAATCCGGGTCAACATTTCTTCCTTTTTTTCAGCAACTGAAAAATATTCATCTGCAGTCCGCTGATTTTGTGTATGACAATGCGATCCGCGGAAACGAAACCTATGTAAACGCGTTAACGATCATTGCTTTGTTTGTATTGATCATTGCCTGTTTTAATTTTATCAACCTTGCAACGGCGAGGTCATTAAGAAGGGCCAAAGAGATCGGCGTGAGAAAAGTAGTTGGTGCGGGACGTAAACAACTCATTTTACAATTCATCAGCGAGACCATACTGCTTGCTGTTTTAGCAATGTGCATCGCAACTATCGCCACACTCCTTGTCATTCCTGCCTTAAATAACTTTACAGGGAAATCGATCTCTTTCAACCTGCTTACCCATCCTTTGCTGGGGCTGTTGCTATTGGGAAGCGGTGTATTGATAGGCATTCTCGCAGGCATCTACCCCGCACTGGTACTTTCAGGATTCCAGCCGATCAATGTTTTAAAGAACATGACTGTTTCGGGGAAAAATGCAGGCGGCACCTGGCTGAGGCAGGGACTGGTGATTGTGCAGTTTTCGCTCTCTGCATTGTTGATCGTTTCAACGATGATGGTGTACCGGCAAACTAAATATCTCAACAATAAAGACCTCGGTTTCAATAAAGAGCAGATTGTATTCTTTCAGGTAAGAGGCGATGTGGGAACTAAACTCAAGGCATTCAAATCTGAACTGAAACAATCTCCCAATATTGTTTCAGTAACCTCGGGTTATGGTTTACCCGGTGATCAATTTGCAGGCGATGGTGTGAAGCTTCCGGGGAAAAATGGGAACCAGGAATATTCTGCCAATGTATTTATTGGAGACCAGGAATATATTAAAACATTAGGACTGCGGTTAGTTGCCGGAAGAGATTTTTCAACCGAAATGGCAACAGATGAAAGGGAAGCTTTTATCATCAATGAAACGGCTGTAAAAGAATTTGGTTTAGGAACACCGCAGAAAGCGATCGGCCAGGCGATCACCTGGGATGAAAGGGAACCGGCTGATTCATTGAACCCCGTAAAAAAAGGGAAAGTGATCGGCGTTGTAAAGGACTTCCATTACAAGAGTCTCCATGAAAAAATCACTGCATCCGTTATACAATTGTATCCACAGGTAGATGAAAAGATCGCGTTGAAACTTAAGACCGCCGATATGAAAGGCACGCTTGCTTACATCAATGCCGTATGGAATAAATTTTCACCAGCCTATCCGCTCGACTATAAATTCATGGATGAGACCTATGGAAAAATGTATAGCAGCGAAGAAAAACTAAGCGACCTGCTCTGGATCTTCGCCATCATGGCCATCGTTGTTGGATGTATGGGATTATTTGGCCTCGCAGCTTTTAGCGCAGAACAAAGAACAAAGGAAATAGGCATCAGGAAAGTACTGGGCGCCAATGTATTCAACATCATCACATTGCTTTCGAAGAATTTTCTTATGCTGGTGGGTATTGCATCTGCGCTTGCCTTCCCGATAGCCTGGTGGGCAATGAACAACTGGCTGAAAGATTTCCCATACAGGGTAACGATCAGCTGGTGGGTATTTGCAGCCGCGATGGGCGCAGCATTGTTGATCGCATTGTTAACGGTTAGTTTTCAATCGATCAAAGCAGCAACAGCTAACCCGGTGAAGAGCTTGCGAACGGAGTGAACCGGTTTGTGGTTTGTAGTTTGTGGTTTGTAGTTACTGACGCCCAACCACAAACTACCAACCACAAACCACAAACTGATTACATAACATTTCATATAAAAACACAACCTCATGTTCAAAAACTATCTCAAAATCGCCTGGAGGAACCTTTGGAAGAACAAAGCGTTTTCTTCTATCAACATCATTGGCCTGGCCATTGGCATGGCGGCTTTTATGATGATCATGTTGTTTGTATCGTATGAGCGGAGCTTTGATAATTTCCATACAAAAAATATTTACAAACTCAACGAGGTTCAGAAGTTTGAGGGTATGCTTGCTGCGCAGAAAGTGGGTTTGTCCATGTTCCCGATGGGGCCGACTATGCAAACTGATTTTCCTGAGATAAAAAATTTCACAAGAGCCTGGTGGCGGAATAAATACCAGATGAGTTTTCAAGAAAAACAGGTGTTCTATCCGCAGATATTTTTTGTTGATTCTACCTTCCTGCAAATATTTGATTTCAAACTATTGGAAGGTAGCAGGATAAACGCCCTTGAAAAACCAAACAGCATCGTTCTTACGCAGGACGGTGCAAAACTTTTGTTCGGGAGTGAAAATGCGATGGGAAAAACCGTTACGCATTATGGTGGTGATACCGTGAGCTATACCGTAACCGGAATCATGGAGAACGTTCCGCAGAATTCACAATTCCAGTTCGAGGCGTTGCTCTCATTCAGTACCGTTAACAAAGC
>JAQBNJ010000217.1 GCA_028288645.1 Sediminibacterium sp. | reverse complement strand
CACAACAATCCCGTTATCGTTTACCAGCGCGACCTGGTTGAGTATGAAAGCCAAAAACTTTTTACCGGGGAAGTACAGTTACAAAAACACGTTGCTGCCTGGTCACACACCGCAGTTTCACCTCAATTAAAAACCATATTGGACAACTACCTGGAACTGGCGAGACAACATATTGAAATGATGGGTAGTTTTCTAGACAAAGAATACATTATGCTGAGAGCCTTTCCAAACATAGTAATGCGGGCCCTTATTACTGAGACAGATCAAAAAATTTCCTATTGCCAGTCTGTAGCTACCATCGATGCAGGGCTGTTATTAAGTGTTCTTTCTATCAATGAATATAAATTCGCTTCTTATAACGCCACGGCGCATATGGCGGACCTGGCGGGTATGAAAAAGCAATCCGTGATCTTCAGAAGATCCGCCGCGAATGAGAAAGACATGAATGAGCGGTTATTGGGGTTGAGAGATTATGCACCTATCTACTAACAAATATATGTTTATGCGGATCAAGGGTTGAGAAGAGCCATCGGCTCGGCTTCATATTGTAGCAACGGATTTTAATCCGTTGTTCGTAGTCAAACGTAGTTCGGGAGTGCCGTAGGCACGGTGCATATATGGACCGAACCTACGGTTCTTCCGTAACTGACTATCTTCTCGTCCAACGGATTAAAATCCGTTGCTACAAAATGTATCGAGGCTACGCCTCTGCAATCTTTCGGATATTGTGATTTCAACCTTGATTCGCATTGTTTATAAAAAAGGGAACCGTATTAACGATTTCCTATAAACCGGATCTTCATCTCGAAAAAATAACAGGAATATTACCATGTCTTTCAAAAAAGCTTCTTTCAAGAAATTCCTGGTGATCGGGGTGGGCAATTTTAATAAGTTCCCTTCCTCTCTGTTTCAGGTTTTTCCCAAACAGGTCCACTGAACCATATTCGGTAACTACCCAATGCACATGGCCCCTTGTTGTTACAACGCCTGCGCCTTCCTTTAAAAAAGGAACAATGCGTGAAACTCCTTTCGACGTAACGGAAGGCAGTGCAATGATGGGCATCCCGTCTTCAGACAAAGAAGCGCCCCTGATAAAATCCATCTGTCCGCCTATTCCGGAATACTGATAGGTTCCGATAGAATCTGCACATACCTGGCCCGTAAGATCTATTTCAATGGCACTGTTGATAGCAGTTGCCCTTGGATTCTGCCTGATCACACTCGTATCGTTCACATACGCAATATCCATCACCCTTACCTGCGGATTATCGTCAACGAAATCATATAATTTTCTTGTACCTAACATAAAGCCCGTAACACAACAGCCTGTGTTTAATTTTTTCTGGCTATTATTGATCACGCCTTTTTCAAGAAGCGGAATAATACCATCGGAGATCATTTCGGAATGGATGCCTAGATTTTTATGCCCATACAGATTCTTCAGCACCTGGTCGGGTATGCTGCCAATACCAAGTTGCAAGGTGGCGCCGTCATCTACAAGCGCCGCTACATTCTGCCCGATCCGTACAACAGCGTCTGAAGCGTGAGACGAATAGTCAACCTCGGGAAGATCACATTCATGCCATACGATTTTATGTATCTGACTTACATGTACAAATCCATCTCCATGTGTTCTCGGCATTTTTGGATTGACTTGTGCTATCACCGTTTTTGCTGTTTCCAGCGCGGCTTTGGCAATATCAACAGATGTTCCAAGAGAACAGTATCCATGAAGGTCCGGTGGTGATACCTGGATCAATGCCACATCGATCGGAAGAATGTTTTTCCGGAACAGTTGCGGGATCTGGCTCAGGAATACCGGAACATAATCACCGTAAGGTCCGTTTGCGATCGCCCTTGTATTCTCTGAAACAAATAAGGAGTTGAAGAAAAAACTTTCACGGCATTCAGGAGCATTAAAATTCACGCCGCCTAAATTGGTGATACTAACCAGTTCAACATTGTGTAGTGAATGGTGCCTGTTTTGCAACGCTTTTACGAGAGCTACAGGCGTAGCCGCACTTCCATGAATAAACACCCGGTCGCCTGATCTCACACATTCAACAGCTTCTTCAGGACTAATAAACGCTTCCATATGCATTTTGATAGATTGATTAGTTTAATACTAAGGATTCATCCTTGCGAACACCACCCCTGCTATCACAGCCTGGCATAAACCGTAAAAGAACCAGCTCAACACCATTGTAACCGTTATATCCAGTGAACTGAATGTGATCCACATTACAGGCACCAATGCGATGATCCCATATACCAAACCAAATTCGAGGCCGCGTAAAATAAAATGTCCTTTGAACAGGCTTTTAAATCTCTCCCAGAACCAGGATAGCGCAAAGCTGAAAATAAAAGCATGCGAATAAAACAATGTATCGCGGCTTCCATTGGAATTGAACAACGGGTTATTGTAGTCAACAAAAAAAGACGGGAAACAACGTATCGCTACATACAGGCCGCCATAACTTATAATAAATAAGATGATCCCTGCTGTTAATCCTGATAAAAATATTTTTTTCATAAATCGTTTTGTAAACATTTGAAAATGGATCAATTGCATACCTGGATCATATCATTGATCGGAAATTCGTTTGAAGTTGACCTTGAAAACTACGTCCAGCCTGTCATCTGCCCTGATCATTCCACCCAGTTTCCTCGGCGGGATAAGCGCGAAATCAGAGAACCGGATCGTTTGCGTGCCAATGAGATGAATGATCTTCTGCTCATCCATGGAGATCTGGTAATTGATCCCTATCTTTTTAGACACGCCTGCCAGCTCAATATTTACTACCCCGGTAATAGATTCCTGTGTATTATTCAGTTCCGGATATTTTTCGAGCGATATAAAATAAATATTAAGCGACGGAAATTCTTTCGCCTTTAGGGTTTTCCGCAGGTCGTTGGTCATCATGTTATTACTGCAGTCGAAACTGATCACTGGTAATGCAAGACGGCCGGACAAGATCACAGGAAGATCATTTCCCCTGTAACAGGTTAATGTATCGGACCGCAGGTAGTCGGGCACAACACAGCTGAATTTATTAATGTTCGTGCTTCCATTTACCCTTACAGTGCAATCCTTTAAGATCATCCACTTTATCATCACCGGCGCCATATCCGTTGCCGAGATGAATGACAGCATGCATGCGGCTGTAAACAATGCAATGATATTTTTTCCTGGATACATGATAACGTGAATAGCGGTTAAAAAAATGCCGGGACAAACAGCATCCCGGCACTCGATATAGCAAACAACTCTTTTAGAATCCAACAACAGCTTCTATAACATAGCCGTTGAATTTGCCTGTTGAACGATAATCGGCAGCAGGAAAATCATTGTATTTCTGGATCACATATTCTGCTTTCATCAGGATATTTTTTGTCATGAACCAGCCACCTGCTACTGCAAAACGGTTAATGGTTACATCGCTGGTATAAGTGATGACGCCATCAGCCAGGCGGGCAGACACTGTATTGTATCTCAGGCCGAGAAACAGGTCCTCTGTTTTTCCAAACCTGTAAACACCATCCACAGCATACTGTTTTACGCCTCTTGTAGCTGTTTCTTTAGAGGTTCTGCCTGATGCAGTCTCATAAGTTCCGAAGAGTTCTAATCCTCCTGTTTTCAGGAAACCATTCAACATGAATGCGTTCAATTTCTTGCTGAACCCCGGATTAAACCGACCGGAAAAAGCTAAAGGTGTACCTGCACCGGTTGCACTGCTTGGGTTGGCAGAATTAAGTTCCATCACATACTGGTAGTTTGAACCAGAACGGTCTCCACCAAAAAGTGTGTTACTGCCGCTGCTTTGGTTGCCATAGTAAGAAGCGCTCAATCTCAGGCGCAGATCCTTTGATACCTGTTTATCAAATCCTGCTTTTAATAAAATAGAAGGTGATTTCTGCAGATCGTTATCCGGGTTAGCGGCTTTATACATTGAATCAACATTTCCTTTGATCATGCCGGTGGTAATTCCGCCCACTGCAAACCATCCGTCCTTTTTCAGGTAAATCTCGGTACCGATCTCTGTAGCAAATTCATCCATGATATTGCCTTCCATAAAGGGATTGTACAGTGCCTGTCCGCCATCGCTCCTGCGGAAATGCGCATCACCGTAATCCACTTCAAAATGCCCCACTTTAATTGTGGTGAACTTCATGATGTTTGATAGGATATCGCATTTGAAGGGAAGTTTATCGAACTGGATATAACCGCCTTTCACCCATGTTTCGTTGTGGTGCTTGGTAGAGAGGTAACTGGTGATGTTCAGTTTGATACCATCAGCTAACTGCACATCCATAAATAAATTTGCCTGTGCGGTCTGGAAACCGGGAGTGATCACTTTCAACCTGTTGCCCGGTGTTGATACGCCATTAGCAAATGAACCAATGGTATTGTTCAATGCACCATCGTTCGTATGTTTCAAATTCTGAAACTGCTGCGTAAAGCCTGCACCAAACCTGAGCTTCAATCCATTGAAAGAGGAAACAGAATCTTTGGGGTCCTCAAACACATTGATACCATTTTTATCATACGCCCTGAAATTTGAAATAGCAGCCTGTTGTGCGATTGCAAACACTGGTAAGAACCCGGCGAATAATAGTACCAGTCCGTTTGCTTTTTTAAATAATTGTTTCATAATAGTCGTTTTTGATTAAGATTAATTGAGTTATTTTATTCTCTTGCGAGGGTCACGTCGAATTTTAAAGTGATATCATTTCCGGTTTTGATCGTACCCAGCATAAAACTTGGCGGCGCAATATTGAAATCTTTCATGCTGATCTTTTTGCTTCCTGATATAGCGATACTTTTATCAGCATTCACTTTCGCAGTGGCCGTCAGTTCGGTATCTACAGTGGCGCCGGCTATGGTTAATTTTCCAAAACATCTTACAGAACCATCCTGTGCAACCGAAGCTGAGGTCAGGTGATAAGAGATCATAGGGTTTTGTTCTGACTTCAACGCTTTATAGGCATTTTTATCCATTGAACTCTTTTCGCTCTTTAACCCTTCAACAGGCATTGTAAAATTTAGAAAGGTCAAACCAGTGAGCTGGTTAGCAGGGTTAAGTGTGAATACTGCATTGCATTCGCCTTTGGAAGCCTGCATGCTCCAGTCATGAAGCGTAGAGGTACCTTTGATCTCAGACTTAAGATTATCTTTTGCGTGATATTTTACCTGCGCCATAGTTGCAACTGATATAAGCTGCATACAGACCAGGAGAAGTATCCATTTGGTTCCTAACGATAACTGTTTCATAAAAGATGATTTTTGTTTATTAAAAAATTGTTTGTTTATTTTCTTTATCGGAAACAAAAGTAGATGGCGCAGGCAAGGTGGAGAATGACGCTTGTCATCGTTTATACTGATTGTTGTCAAGCGGCACCTTAGCACATATCTCAACAAAAAAACTAAACAGAGAAGTGATTGAACAGTATTCCAGCGAAAGTAAATGAGGAGCTTAGGCGAATTTTTTGTGAGCGAATACAATAAAAAGTCCCGTTCATCACGGGACTTTACCTAAAACGAACTACTAACTGGATATCGATGAGAGCTTTTAATTAAGCAATTCTGTCCTTGTCATCCCGATGGACGTCGGCAATCGTTTCATTTTTTGTATCGTTACTGACAATGCTGCCTTATCATGTACACAATTGTTATCCTGCCTGTATTTAATGGCATCTCCCGTGTACAAAGCAGCAAAACAATGTTGAACGGCAATGAGCACGTTTATCTCCCCGGAAATAGTTTTGGTATTGTCATGCTCATCCGCTGTATCCTCCTGTGGCCTGACACCTTTTAGAGTAAAATTGTGTGAATCGACAATAACGGGTTCATTTATTCCAAGTTCATAATATGCATTTACAATTGACCTCTGCAGACTGGGTGGCATTTTCCCGGATAACAACAACGACTGTGCGGTGTCAGATATAGCCAAAAGGTTCGAATAGTCATTTATATCTAATGATTGCATCAGGCAATGCAGCGCAAAATGAAAGGAATTATACGTAAGAAACTCTTCGAAAGCAAAAGCTGTAACAATAAATCCATGAGGCGATGGAACGCATTCGGAAGCCAGTTGCGATTGTTGGATGGGTAAAGGTCTGCTTTCATCGTTATCCGTAACAGGTGTAGCAGTATTGATCGGTTTGTTGATATAAGTGATCATAAATAATAGTTTGAATTATGTGGCATGTAATCTTTGATACATTTTTTGTAAAGATGCTTCTTGTCACAACCAGGGTAAGTCAACAACAGTTTACATACACTTAGTTTAAGTGCCAAAAGTAGACGGCAACGGATACCTGGGAATTGATATAGATCATATATGGCTATGAGTCTGGTCAGGGTACAACCAACATGAGTTTTCTCAGCCTCATTTATGACAGGTATCATTTATTACCGAACTGTATCCGGATAATTTTGACCATCCAATAATCAATATTAAAAATGCAACATCATGAAGAATAACATGGGTGCTGGTGACAGGGTTATCAGGTTAGCCGTTTCCACAATACTGGCTGTATTGTGTTTTCAGAATATCGTTACAGGCGTGTGGGCCATAGTGCTTGGGATACTGGCGATAATATTTTTCGTAACAGCCTTCGTGGGAAACTGTCCTCTCTACTTACTATTCGGAATAAACACCTGCAAGAAAAACAACGACCATGGCACAGCACGAAATTGAAACACAGTGGATGGGAAAAATGCAGTTCAATGCCCTTGTGAATGGGCACACTATTGTGATGGATGCTCCTGAAAGAAGCGGTGGCGAAGACTTGGGCCCCATCCCCAAACCATTTATCCTTACCGCACTTGCAGGCTGCACAGGAATGGACATCGTGGCATTACTCAGGAATGAGCATAAGGAAGTAGCCGATTTTAGTATAAAAGTTATTGGTGAGCTATGCAAACAAAAACCTATTGAATACATCGCCATTCATATCATTTATAACTTCAGAGGAAATAGTAACTGTAGGGAGGAAGCCATGTATGCGGTTAGTGCGTCCCAAGAATATTATTGTGGCGTGAGCCATATGCTGAAGAAGGCATTACCGGTTACCTGGGAAGTTTATTTCAACGATGAGCAGATCTTTAACAACAGACCACTTGAAGAGATTGTTGTCAGTTGTAAGAGATGATAGCAGAAAACAGCTGATTTTGTTCAGTCAGGCGAACCCCAAAAAGCCGAAGGAAGAATCCCCCCGCCCTTAGTCCAAAAGCCGGCTAAAAAAACTGGTCTAAAATAATTTTTTCATCCTTGCCTGATTTGAAAGTACTTTAGTGTACTCCCGTTATACGACCTTGCTACCGGCTAAAAACTCATGTATGAAAATCGTTTTACTATGCCCATAAAAATAATTATAACCGGCGCTACCGGTTTTGTAGGCGAAGGAGTATTGCTGGAATGTTTACAACATGCAGATGTAGATGAAGTGTTAATGGTAAACCGTAAACATGTCAACCTGCAACATTCAAAACTGAAAGAATTAATTGTCCCTGATTTTTTTACGATGGATATATATTCAGAACAATTAAAAGGCTATGATGCATGTTTTTATTGCGCCGGTATCAGTTCTGCCGGCATGAATGAAAAAGACTACACGCATATTACCTACGACACCACCATAGCCTTTGCAAAAAACTTGCTAAAGGTGAATACCGGTTTGACATTTTGCTTTATATCAGGCAGCCATACAGATAGTTCAGAGAAAGGGAAAATAATGTGGGCAAGGGTGAAAGGGAAAACAGAGAATGCATTGATCGGGTTGCCGTTTAAACATGAATACAATTTTCGCCCGGGCGGCATGATACCCACTGCAGGACAAAAGAATGCAAAGCCTCTTTATAAATTCATAGTGAAGCTGATGGCTCTATTACTGCCCAAACGGGTAAGTACCTTAAAAGAAGTTGGATTGGCAATGATCAATGCGACCCTGAAAGGATATCCCCTACAGATCCTGGAAATAAAAGACATCAAAGAATTGGCAGGTTAAGAATGCATTATTTTACAAATGGAATTACTACAATACCTGCATAGGTGGCGTTTTCAAAACCATCGGGCACGGATTGCTTCTATCCCGGATGAAGCAGATAATAAAAGGTTCGAAGAAAAAATAAAGAATTGCGGCGGATATATTTTATTTTTTTGCCTGTGCAATAACCTCGTTATTTAAACGTACATATTCGTCTGTTTTCATATCGGCTGCAATTTTTGCTCCTTCCCGGGCTGTTGCTATTGCAGCCGCTTTATCACCTTTTTTCAATAGTATGCGGGCCTTCCACAGCTTAGGCACGAACGGCGGAAAGCCTTTATCCTTTTCCAGTTCCGTTGCCCAGGCTAAAGCTTTGTTCATGTCTTTATTGTTGTTGTAATAATAGATTAAGCTTTCATAATAAGGCTTTTTACCTGTGTTCATGGCAGAATCTATCCGTGCCATTACTTTGGCATCGATATCAGTGGTCATATGAATAGTAAAACCACTATGCTCCCACGTCATCTTCAGGTCACAGTTAGTGGTTGTAACATTGGCAAACGCAAGTGTCATCGTTTCTGTTAGCTGTGTCAAATGCTCCGTTTTAACTTTGAAGCGTAGAAAATCGTCCGCCGCTTTATAAGTATACGCCCCCCACTGTTTCG
>JAQBNJ010000189.1 GCA_028288645.1 Sediminibacterium sp. | reverse complement strand
GGGCAGTATTATCCGTGGTGTTACCGCCCGCCCTGAACGCAATAAGTGAATTGGCCAGGTCCTGTAATATCAGGTCGTAATTCTCTTTCACGGTTTTGCGTGTAGGAAAAGTAGTTAGCGCTGTTGCGGGATCAAACTCTGTAACATAAGGAACGCCTAAAGAAGTAGATGAGCGGCTGAAGTCAACGGCGAAATAGCGCATCAAATCGAAATGTGCGTGTGCCCTGATCGCGAGCGCCTGCGCCCTGATTTGTTTCGCCTGTGCTCCATTAGCGCCTGTTTCAAATTGCGGCAGGAATTTTAAGAGATTATTTACGCGCGATATGATCTCGTATGGCTGCGCGAATATGCCCTGCACAATACTATTGTCGGATGCATAGATCATCTCAGACATCACGTTCCAGTTACCGAGACTTTCCAATGCCTCCACAAAATCATCACCCATCAGGTCGGGCAGGCCGCTCCAGCCGCTCGGCGAACCTGAGTTGGATGTATTGTTATAATAATTAGCGCTTTGAAATCCATCGTAGCAACCCCGCATCGCGTTTTGTACATCGCCAAATGTGGTAAGTTCCGTTAACTGCGCTTCGGGTGTTGTATTCAGTTCTTTCTGGCAGGCATTCAGGAAAACAATGCTGCTTAAAAAGAGGGCTATGATAAAAATTTTATTTTTCATATTTATGGTTATTATGATTTTTAAAAAGTAACATTCAGTCCAACACTGATTGTCTTCAATGCGGGATACTGTGAGCCGCCAAGCGTTTCGCCATCGCCTCCGTTCACAGAAGAGATCTCAGGATCCCATCCCTGCAAAGTAAATTTGGTGAACAGGTTCTGTCCCTGCACATAAAATCTTGCACCCTGTATTCCCAATTTACCAGCCAATGTTTTTGGAAGTGAATAAGCCAGCGTTACATTTCTTAATCTCCAGAAATCTCCTTTCTCCAGGAAGCGTGTGGTAGTAGCCTGCGTTGCTTCATCAATACGTGGGAAATTGGTTACCTGCCCCGGTGCTGTCCATGCATTCAAACCGCTTCTTGCAAAGCCGGATGTGGTGTATTGATAGAACTCAACATTGAACCTTGCATTGTTATAAATATAATTACCAGCAGATGCTACAAATTGTGCTGATAATTCAAGGCCTTTGTAACTGAATGTATTGGTAAGCCCTGCATTATGAGGTGCATCACTGGTTCCCAATATCACGAGGTCATTCGCATCATAAATTTCTGTAAGGGTCTTGCCATCCGCTTTAATGTATTGCGAATTACCATTGGCTGGATTCACGCCCGCATATTGTACGAGGTAAAAACTATTGAAAGGTTTTCCTTTCTGTAAAGCAAGCCCAGATCCGTATAACTGCAGGTTCTGGTTCTCAGGAAGATCAGTGATCGTATTCTTGTTATAGGAATAATTCATATCGATGTTCCAACGGAAATTCCTTGTATCAAATATTTTAAAACCAAGGCTCACTTCAATGCCTTTGTTTTCCATGCTTCCGCTATTCACTAACACGTTTCCTCCGCCACCGCTGGTAGATGGAACGAATGGCGCGATGTATAATCCTTTGGTGAGGCCATTATATACTTCAACCGTTCCACGGATCCGGCTCTTCAACAATTCAAAATCCAAACCGATATTCACGGTGCTTCTTGTTTCCCAGGTAAGATCGTTATTCGCAAGCCTGCTCACCTGTAGTGTACCGCCGCCGCCATACGTGCCTCTGCCGTACTGTTGCAGGTAAGGGAAATCACCAATACCATTCTGGTTACCCACTGTTCCGTAACTCGCTTTCAGTTTAAGGAAATTGATCGCTTTGAGATTTTCAAAAAATGATTCATCGGAGATGACCCATCCTGCAGCAACGGAACCATACGCTGTCCACCGGTTTGTTGCACTTAATCTTGAGGATCCATCGGTACGTCCTGTAAGCGATAAGAAATACCTGTTTTTATAACTATAATCCGCTGTTGCAAAATAGGATGACAAAGCGCTGTTATCAGGAAACCCGCCGGCTACTACCGGGATATATCCATTAGCCGCAGTTCCTGCAACCAAACCTGCTTCATTGCGGAATGGCAGCAGCAGGCCATAGCCTGTATAACTGAAATTGCGGCCATGTACGTTTACAAATTCATTAAATACAGAAACGGATAATGAATGATCATTTGATAGGCCGAGATTGGTTTTATAATTCAAACTGTTGGTGATGGTATAACGGAAACGTCTGTCGAACGATCTTCCCACGGCGCCTTCTCCTGCGATAGCGTTACCCAATGCTGCATTCTGTAAGGCAGACTGTGTACCGAAATTAGAAATACCAAAACCTTCATTCTGCGAATAATCGCCACCGGCATTAATGCGGTAAGTAAGATTCTGTATCCATGGTAATTTATATTCCATAAAAACATTACCCGTCGCTTTCAATTCCCAACTTGTACCAGCATTTTCTTTTAGTTGTTCAACGGGGTTGAGCCAGAAAGGAAACTGTACTGAATTGGTGTACGAGCCATCTGCCTGGTAAGGCGCTTCATAAGGCAATGCCCAGATCACCGTATTCAATGGCGAACTGATACTCTGGTCGCCTTCCGATGTTCCCTGGAAAGAAGAGGTACCTCCTGAAAGATTCACACCGAATTTTACATTCGATTCTGTATGCGTAATATTTAATCTTCCCGTCACGCGTTTCAGGTTGGTTCCTATTACCACGCCTTCCTGGTTGAACATGGCGATGGAAGTATAGAAAGTTGTTTTCTCATTTCCACCTGATGCAGATAACTGGTGCGAGGAAGTACTTCCTTTACGGAACACATAATCATCCCAGTTCACTTCTGTTTTTCTCAGGTTGGCTACTTCAGCCGTTGTCCATCCCCATGGATTACCGGCTATGTTCATTTCGAAATCCAGTTTCTCCTGTGTGTTCATCAGTTTTAACTGGTTCTCGGGTAAAAGAGATTGGCCGTATTGACCGTCGTAGGCAAATTTCACTTTACCGCTTCTTCCTTTTTTCGTGGTAACAACGATCACCCCGTTCGCGCCCCTTGATCCGTAAATAGCAGTAGAGGCCGCGTCACGAAGGATGGTAAAGTTTTCAAAATCTGCAGAGTTCATCGTACTGAAATCGTTGGCGCGTACTTCTACTCCATCTACAATATACAATGGCGCATTCGATCCATTGATCGAGCCCTTGCCCCTGATGACTACATCTGCACTGCGACCCGGCTGGCCCGAACCGGATTTTACATTCACGCCAGGCGCCTGCCCCTGTAACAACTGGTCGAATGATGCGATGGGTTGCGCGCTGATGGTCGAAGCATTGATTGTGGAAGCCGATCCCACATTGGCGCGTTTCTGCTTGGTTGCGTAACCGGTTACAATCACTTCTTCGAGCGACTTGATCTCGGTTGTAACCAGTTTCACATTTACGATATTGTCTGCAGGTATCCTCGCCGTCTCATCCGCGTAACCCAACATAGAGATCGTAACGGTTGTAGCAGTGGAAGGAATTTTTACTGAAAAACTCCCGTCGTTAGCACTGATCCCAAAGGTCTTGCCGTTGGATAATATGGTGGCGCCGGGTAAAGGTGTGGCATCTTTGGCATCTGTTACTTTTCCCGTAACAGTTTTGGTTTGTGTGTAAGCATATCCCGCCAGGAAGACACTCAACACAAATAAAAACAATGATCTTTTTTTCATGTGATTTGAATTTTAAAGGAAATGATCCGGGTAAA
>JAQBNJ010000153.1 GCA_028288645.1 Sediminibacterium sp. | reverse complement strand
GGCAGCAGGAAATGGCGGCGATAGAAGTAAAAACCAAAGAAGAAAGAAGACATGACCTCCAGGATGCCATCATTGTTATCTGCCTGATCACATTTGTAATATTATTTCTTTTGCTTAGCCGCAGCATTATTGTGAAAGCAAAGTTCATTGAGTTCTTCGGCATACTTGGTTTGCTGGCGGTATTTGAATTCATCAATCTCTTTATTCATCCATACCTCGCACACGCAACCAATGATTCGCCTGTATTGATGTTGGTTGTTCTAATTGCGATAGGCGCTTTACTGGTGCCGTTACATCATAGGATGGAGAGGTGGATGACGAATGTTATGGTAGAGAAGAATAAAAAGATACGATTGATCGCAGCTAAGAAAACAATCGCAAGCCTGGAGGGAAAATAAACTAACTAACCGCTCATGAAAAAGATATTTCCTGTTATACTATTCTTAACTAGTTTCTCAAATATATTTTCACAAAGTGAAAAGCAGGTTGATAGTATAAAGCAACTTATTTATGCGGAAGCAGATCCCGTTCAAAAATTCGGACTGATACGGTATTTGGCAGACGCAGCCGTTTTTAACGGGAAAATGGATAGCGTTCCTTCTTATCATAAAGAATTATTTACAATAGCGGCACAACAAAAAAATGACAGTTTATTAATGCGCGCCTACAAATCAGTGGCGGTTTACCTGGACTTTAAAACAGATACAAAACCCGAACTTGAATTTCTCTTTAAAGCATTAAAAATAGCGGAAAGCAAATATCCATCCACTTTGCCTACTATCTATGCCAGCCTGGCTGCAGCCTACGAGGACTTATTTGATTATACTGAATCCTTACAGTATTTAATCAAAGCCCGTAATTCCCTGCCTGTTGCTGAGCACTCCGGGTTATCAACAAGCAACTTATACTACCATTTTGCAATGACCTATTCAAAGCTTGGCAAAGCAGATTCTGCACTTCACTACATCCAGTTAGCAAATGAATACTTAATAAAAAAACCAAACCCGGTTTTCCTGCCGGCTGTACTTTCTTTAACAGGAATGATCTATGAGCAATTGGGTAATAACAGGTTGGCGGAAGATTATTATAAAAACAGTATTGAATCGAATGGCTCGGCCCGCAAATCTTATACAGAAGCTGCCGCATATGGGGAGTATAGCAGATTTTTATTAAAGAAAGGAGAGATTGAAAAAGCAAAAATTTTCGGATTGCTGGGTCTTGAAGCAGCATCGGCGAGCCAGGCAAAACGGCCCTATTTAACGATCGTTGAAATTCTGCGAAAAACTTATGAGGCATTGCATCAAAAAGACAGCGCCTATTATTATGCCGGGTTAGAACTGGCTTACAGGGATTCGCTGTTTAACCAGGAGAAACTGAATGCCGTACAGAACATAAGATTTGATGAGCAGATCCGGCAAAAAGAAGAAGAGATCAAACAATCAGAAGAAGCTGTTCAACGGAAACACAACCTGCAGTATGCTGTCATTATCATTGTGCTGATCGCCTTTATTACATTATTTCTTTTACTAAGCCGCAGTATTATCGTAAAAACCAAATTCATTGAGTTCTTTGGGGTACTCGGGTTATTGGCTGTGTTTGAATTCATCAATCTTTTTATCCACCCATACCTGGCACATGCCACCAACGATTCTCCTGTCTGGATGTTGCTTATATTAATTGTTATTGGCGCTTTGCTTGTGCCACTGCATCATAAGCTGGAAAAATGGATGACGAATGTAATGGTTGAAAAAAATAAAAAGATCAGGTTGGCCGCCGCAAAAAAAACCATTGCCAACCTGGGAGAAGAAACTCCCGGATGATAACGCCATCAATAGTTTCTTTACCTTGCCGCCTCAATTGCAAAACATGAAATTAGAAACGGCATTGCTTACCCGCAGCGAAAACAAATGTGAACTATGTGGATCAGCAGAAACGATACAGTTGTATGAAGTGCCGCCACAGGATAGCAGCAATGAAGAGAATTGCATTATGATCTGCAATAAATGCCTCGCGCAAATAGAAAAGAAAGAAGAACTGGATCATGAACACTGGAAATGCTTAACCACTTCTATGTGGAACGAAACACCAGGCGTTCAGGTAATTGCCTGGCGCATGCTCAACAGGTTGCGGACAGAAAGCTGGGCCGCTGATCTACTTGACATGCTATACCTCGACGATGAAAAGCTCGCCTGGGCCAAAGCCACCGGCGATCATGAGAACGATGGCAGTGTTGACCTTCACAAAGATGCCAATGGAAACGTATTGCAGCAGGGCGATACGGTGGTACTCACTAAATCACTTGATGTAAAAGGATCTACCATGAACGCAAAAATGGGAACCGTGGTAAAGAACATACGGCTGGTTGAAAATAATACAGAACAAATAGAAGGAAAGGTAGAAGGGCAGGTAATCGTTATTCTTACAAAATATGTGAGGAAGCAGGGATGATAGATGATTTAATTAAATCGTTCTTTTAGAATTTCAGCGTGCCCCATTTTGTAGCACAGATTGCTTGCGCCACCGCTAAAGCTATAGCGACACGCGGTCGTTTCCCGCAAAGACGTGCGGGCCTGTGGACTAACAGTACCCTATTTCATCATTTCCCGCATCTGCGGGACTCAGTGTTCAATATTCTTTCCTATTTTTAAACCAATGCCCAATAATTGAAAATGGATCTCAAGGAAAGCGAATATCAATCTACAGACGCGTTGCGGTTGATGCAGGAACAAAAACTGCAGAACCTGTTGGCATACCTCGCCACCTTTTCTCCTTTTTACAAACAATTGTTTGCGGAAAACAATATTGATATTACTACGATCAAAACGATCGATGGTCTTTCCTTGCTGCCAACCACAGGCAAAGAGGACCTTCAGCAGCGGAACGATGATTTTTTATGTGTGCCGCAGAAAAAAATAATCGAATACGCTTCCACATCGGGAACGCTCGGCAGTCCCGTGATCATTGCCCTTACAAAAAATGACCTGGAGCGACTTGCCCATAACGAATACTCCTCCTTTGTGTGCGCCGATGGCACACCGGACGATATTTACCAGCTGATGTTAACGCTCGACAGGCAGTTCATGGCGGGCATTGCGTACTATTCAGGGTTAGCGAAACTTGGTGCAGGCATTATTCGTCTGGGTCCCGGTGTTCCCTCCCTGCAATGGGAAACCATACAGCGGTTAAAGCCAACGGCAATCGTTGCGGTTCCATCCTTTATTCTCAAACTCATACAGTTTGCAAAAGATAATGGAATAGATATCGCGCAGACATCCGTAAAAAAAGCGATCTGCATCGGGGAAAACATACACAACACGGATTTCTCCCTCAATATCCTTGGAAAGAAAATAAAAGAGGCCTGGGATATCAACCTGTATTCAACCTATGCCTCCACTGAAATGCAAACCGCGTTTACCGAATGCAGCGAGGGTCGTGGCGGCCACCTGCAACCTGAATTACTCATCGTAGAAGTGCTGGATGAAAATAACCGCCAGGTTCAACCCGGCATCCCGGGCGAAGTAACCATTACCACCCTGGGAGTGGAAGGCATGCCCTTGCTTCGCTATAAAACAGGCGATATCTGTATGTATTTTGACGAGCCCTGTGCCTGCGGTCGAAACAGCCTGCGCCTCTCGCCGGTGATCGGGCGAAAAAAACAGATGATCAAGTTCAAGGGTACCACGCTGTATCCACCCGCCCTGTTCGATCTGCTGAATGAAATGGATGAGATCATTGATTTTGCCGTAGAAGTGTACACAAACGAGATAGGACTCGATGAAGTATTGCTTCATCTCTTACCCACCGATCTTACCGAAGCCTGCGACCACCGGATCAGGGCCAATTTGCAGGCTCGATTGCGGGTGAGTCCGGCAATTGTGTATGTGGATGCGCCTGCTCTCCAAAAAATGCTTTTCCCCGAAACCGGGCGGAAAATTACAAGGTTCATCGACAGACGCAAATAACAGCAAATCCCTGCTATATTTTTCAATACTTTTACGTCCGTTTAGTACGAACCACTAAATGAAAAACAGCTCAGGCCTATGATACCTTTGGGACAAAGTGCGCTTTCTCTGGATGATTTCTCGGATATCGTGTTTAAACAAGAGCAGATTGCGTTGCATGCTGCCGCTTTAGAAAAGATCGATACCAATTTTCGTTTCCTGCAGGAATTTTCTTCGGATAAACTGATCTATGGGATCAATACCGGTTTCGGGCCAATGGCGCAGTATAAGGTGAAAGAAGAAGATCTTCTCAAACTGCAGTACAACCTGATCAGGAGTCATAGTTCGGGCAGCGGCGCGCTCCTGTCGCCCTTATTGGTGAAAGCACTGATGATCGCCAGGCTGAACAGCCTGATGCAGGCTTTTTCGGGAGTCCATACAGACGTGGTGGAATTACTCACAACTCTCATCAACAAAAATATTACACCCTGCATCTTCGAACACGGCGGTGTAGGAGCCAGCGGCGATCTTGTTCAGCTGGCGCATCTTGCGTTGGTATTGATCGGCGAAGGAGAAGTGATCTATGAAGATAAGATCTGCGCTACGGCTGATATCTATAAACAACTTGGCATCAAACCACTTTCCGTGCATGTGCGTGAAGGTCTTGCGATACTCAATGGTACTTCTGCCATGACGGGTATTGGCATGGTGAATATCATACAGGCACAAAAACTACTGGAATGGGCCACCATGCTTTCGGCCATGACGAATGAAGTGGTGGAAGCGTTCGATGATCATTTTTCCTACGAACTCAATATTGTTAAACACCATGTCGGCCAGAACAGGATCGCGGCGATGTTTCGTGATATCCTGAAGGATAGTAAAATGATCCGCAACCGTTCTGAACATTTGTACCATCCCGGTAATATCGGGCACGATGTTTTTGAAGACAAGGTGCAGGAATATTATTCACTCCGTTGCGTATCGCAGGTATTGGGGCCGGTATATGATACGATCGCGCAGGCTGAAAAGATATTGGTTGATGAACTGAACTCGGTAAATGATAACCCTGTGATCGATCATGTGAACGGAAATGTTTTTCATGGCGGAAATTTTCATGGCGATTATGTTTCACTCGAAATGGATAAGTTGAAGATCGCGGTCACCAAATTATCCATGTTATCAGAAAGGCAATTGAATTATTTGCTGAACGAAAAACTCAACCAAAAATTCCCGCCGTTTGTAAACCTCGGCGTGTTGGGTCTTAATTTCGGAATGCAGGGGATGCAGTTCACAGCTACGTCTACGGTTGCGGAGAATCAAACACTTTCTTTCCCGATGTATGTGCACAGCATTCCAAACAATAACGATAACCAGGATATTGTAAGTATGGGTTGCAATGCAGCTATCATGACAAAAAAAGTGATCGGCAATTCATTTGAAGTACTCTCTATACAATTGATGACAATACTCCAGGCGATCGATCACCTCGAATGCCAGTCAAAACTCTCAACACATACGCTCCATCTCTATACCGAAGTGAGAAAGTTCTTCCCGAAATTTATTGAAGACGCACCAAAATATAAGGATCTTGAAAGAGTGAGCTCGTTCCTGCAAACAACAGATCCCGCTATATCATTCAAAACAAGCGCCTCATGAAATGCGCATTGGTAACAGGCGGTTCACGCGGCATTGGCCGGGCCATCTGTCTTAAAATGGCAGAGATGGGTTACTATGTGTTGGTGAATTATAAAAGCAATACCACAGAAGCTGAAAATACGCTCGCTCAAATACAACAGGCGGGCGGCAATGCTGAATTGCTGCAATTAGATGTATCGGATAAAGAACAGATCAAAGAAGTGTTGAGTAAGTGGATAGAAAACCATCCTGATCATTACATTGAAGTGCTCGTAAACAACGCAGGTATCAAAGATGATAGCCTGATGTTGTATATGGAAGATGCGCAATGGGAAAACGTGATCAGGAATAACCTCGATAGTTTTTTTTATATCACGCGTCTTGTGTTAAATGGAATGCTGTTGAAACGCTATGGACGGATCATTAATATCGTTTCACTTTCGGGATTAAAGGGATTACCGGGACAAACCAATTATTCAGCCGCCAAAGCCGGCGTGATCGGCGCCACCAAAGCATTGGCGCAGGAAGTGGGAAGGAACGGGATCACGGTAAATGCAGTAGCGCCGGGACTTATCAAAACAGATATGACAGAAGGCATGGATGAAAGTGAAATGAAAAAACATATTCCTGTAAAACGTTTTGGCACGCCGGAAGAAGTGGCGCATGCCGTTGGTTTTTTAGCTTCGAAAGAAGCCGGATATATTACTGCGGAAACATTATCTATTAACGGAGGGTTGTACAGTTAAAAAATAGTTGCCACAGACGACACAGACTATCACAGAAAAAACTCTGTGGTAATCAGTGTCGTCTGTGGCAAAAAAAATGAGCCACGA
>JAQBNJ010000292.1 GCA_028288645.1 Sediminibacterium sp. | reverse complement strand
GCTTTGTTGTTCAGATCACGCTCTTCGGGCGATACATCACCCGGGTCTTCATAAATACTACAACGATTTGTAAAAGTGCAGCGCTCACACCAACGGTCGCAATAGTTGTGTATGCCGGAAATAAACTCCTCTTTCATATAGTTTGATTAATGATTAGAAAAAGCAGCTTTTAGAGGAGGTGCAGACAGTTATTGAAGTTACGAAATCATGAATAACGACAAAACCCAGGAAAACAGCTACAATGCCCCAGAGGGGTTATCGCTTTGTAGCTTCAACAAAGAGCCGTGTTTCAATGCGCCGTAGGCGCTATCCTTAGCGACTTCGGACACAACGTTATTCAGGTTCTTTAAAGATGTATAATTCATTGTAATCGACGACAATATTATTTAGCATGTTATGGACACGCAATGAAGGTATAATTGGGTGAATTTATTTGGCATGACAGCAAACTATTCATAACACTCTCAGGGTAGGCCCTAAAGGGGCATGTATTAATACGCCGTATTTTTTGCTACAAAGCGGTTATCCCTACGGGATATAGGCATATGAATCGGATAAATACACGATCTTATCCGATTCAGCGCCATCCCCGAGATTTTAATTGAATCCTGAGCGCCTGGGTTCCTTTTCCCATTTTCAAACAAACTGTCCGATATCAAACAAAAACATCTTTCCCGAAAATCATAAGCTAATGCAAACCAACCATTTAAGTTTGGCACAAAGATGGCAACCTTATTGCCAAATTTTGATTGATGGACAGCGCGATATCGGAACAGGTAATAACCAGGCAGAAAAGAAAAAGAGGATTGATCATTGCAACGATCCTTGTATTGCTGTTGCTGGCTGCGTGGTTTTTTCGCTCGCTTGTAAAGACTTCAATTGATCGCTCCGCTTTTACTACAGCCGTAGTAGAAATGGGGAGTATTGAAAATACATTGAATGCTTCCGGCGAAGTGATACCTGAATTTGAACAGGTGATCACAAGCCCGATTAATGCTGCCATACAAAATGTTCTGTTGGATGCGGGCAGTAAAGTAAAACCCGGTCAATCCATTCTTGCATTGGACAAAGCGGTTGCACAGCTCGAACTGGAGAAAGGCAAATTTCAACTGGAACTTAAAAAGAATAACATTCAGAAACTGCAACTCGAGCTCAATAAATCTTTTTATGATCTGAAAGCAAATGACTCGATCAAACAATTACGCATCAACAGTCTTGAAGCATCTCTCGCTGATGCAAGGCGTTTGTTCAAGGCAGGTGGTGGCACACGTGAATCCATTGAACAGGTGCAGTTGAATTTGCAGGTTGCGCAATTAGAGAAGAAACAATTGGAGAATGAGATCAAAAGTAAACAGCAGACCATGCGCATGGAGATCCGTGAATCGGAACTCGGTTCGCAGATACAGGAAAAAGACCTCGGGGAACTTCAACGGAAACTATCATTGGCAGATATCAAGGCAAGCAGGGAAGGAGTGATCACCTGGGTAAATAAAAATATCGGTTCAGCAATTAAAGAAGGCGAATCGTTGGTGCGTATCGCCGATCTCGCAGGTTATAAAGTGAGCGGAAGTATAGCTGATAGCTATTCCGAGCAGTTGCGTGTAGGCATGCCGGCGATCATCCGTATCAATGAAACACAGCTACGTGGGGAAGTGGTAAATATTCATCCATCCGTGCAGAACAATATTGTATCATTTGATATTAAGCTGGATGAGCAGGGTAATAAACTGCTTCGCCCGAATCTGAAAGTGGATGTATTCCTGGTTACCGCTGCCAAAGCCAAAGTGATGCGTATAAATAATGGCCCTGCTTTCAAAGGGGGTGATGTGCAGGACCTGTTCATTGTAAGAGACGGGATCGCCGAACGCAGAACAGTGCATACCGGTATGAGTAATTTTGATTTCGTGGAACTGAAGGATAATGTGAAACCGGGCGATGTAGTGATCGCTACCGATATGAGTGAATATAAAAATGCAAAAATGATAACCATCAAAAACTGATCTCTGCCCGGAAAAGATAAAAATGAGAAACAGGATAATTATATTGACAGGCTTACTGGTTGTATTTTTTCAGGATACACATGCGCAACAGGATACGGCACGACTGAATTTGCAGCAGGTGGTTGCCATGGCAAAAGCCCAATCCATCGCAGCTAAACAGGCGAGCACTTTGAAAGAAAATAAATACTGGCAATACAAAACCTATCGGTCAAATTACCAACCGCAGTTATCACTGGATGGTGTATTACCGGCCTATACCAAATCATATACACAGGTAGTGCAACCCAATGGCAGCATCAATTTTCAATCGGTGCATTATAATAATTCTTCTTTGAACCTTGCCCTGAGCCAGAGCATTGCTTCTACCGGCGGAACTATTTTCGCAACTACACAGATGCAGCGATTTGATGATTTTGACAGGAACAGTATTTTATACAACGGTGTTCCTTACGCGATCGGTTATAGCCAGCCTTTGTTCCGTTTTAATCAAATGGCGTGGGACAAAAAAATTGAGCCGTTAAAATATGATGAAAGCAAACAGGCTTATATAGAATCGATGGAGCAGATCGCTATCCGTTCGAACGGATTCTTTTTTGACCTGTTGCTCGCACAGGTAAACCTACAGATCGCCGAGACCAATC
>JAQBNJ010000120.1 GCA_028288645.1 Sediminibacterium sp. | reverse complement strand
GCCACTTCTGTGAAGATCTTATCCAGCATCATAAAAACAGAATCGTTGCCAATACAAAGCGCATTGTCTTCTTTTGTATAGAACTGTGTGCCCGGGTTTACATTGTATTTTTTTTGCGTACACGAGAGGTTGGGATAAGAGGCGATCAGCGCAAGGCTATGGCCGGGTACATCGATCTCGGGCAGTACTGTTATGAAACGTTGGCGTGCATAATCGATCACCTCCTTAATGTCTTCCTGCGTATAAAATCCGCCGTCTGTGGCAGCCTCTCCCGGTTCTGCAGGCTGAAAATAGCTCCATGCGCCGCCGGTACGTGACACCCTCCATGCGCCAATTCTCGTTAACTCAGGAAGACTTTTGATCGCGATGCGCCAGCCATTGTCATCAGTAAGATGCCAGTGAAATACATTGAATTTATACCTGGCCATTTCATCAATGTATTTTTTTACTTCCTCTTTGGTAAAGAAATGTCGGCTCACATCAAGCATTAAACCGCGCCAGCCAAAACGGGGATGATCAGTAATGTCGGCGCAGGGAATTGATAAAACATTGTTCTTGCCAGGTGGCAGTAATTGGATAAAGGATTGCAATCCATAAAAAATTCCAGCGGGTTTATTAGCCGTTAACAGGATCCGTGTGTCGGTTATATTCATTGTATAACCTTCTTCGCCTTCCGCATTTTGGTAAGCGGGCGTTAGTTTTATACAGATCGTTTTTTTGGAGGATGAATCGTTAGCCAATGCAAGGTTTAAGCCGGTAGCGGTATTGATCTGGTGCAGGAAAAAAGGAAGTTCCGGTAATTTTTTCTGATCCTCTTTGCTTACGAATACGACCACGTTCCTGTCTACTGTAAATGCGCCTGGTTTTTCTGTGATGCTGGCAGGCTGAGGGATGATATGAAACTGCGGGGCAGGTTGTGCATGGCCGAGACAAGCAGTAAAACATGCAAGACTGATCAATAGTGAACGACGGATCATTTTAATAATCTAAGTATGGCAACGGGGCGTTGTCTGTATGCAAAATAGCGACAAAAAAATAACCAGGCGTGTTTAGCTGTCCCTTTCAAAAGACATCTCGTTTTTCAACTGCTCCACCACGTTAAAAATAATGGGACAGCGTTCGTAATGTATGAATGTGGTAAACAACCTGTTTTTAAAATTGGGCAGGTGCAGGGCGGGAAATTCTTTACATCCTTCAAAACGATGTTCGTACACGGTGCATTTGTTATCGCTCAAAAAATGACAGGGCATACGGTTCATGATCATGAGGCCGTTGCTTCCTTTTTCAAGGTATTGTTCATCAAATGCTTTTCTTGACTGGCCAAGATGCGTTGAGAGATTATCCGCTTCATCATCCGAAATAAGCACCATCAGGCTTTTGCAGCAATTGCCGCAATCGGTGCAGTTGATCCTGGGTGAAATGGTTTTATCCAGGCGAAAAACCATTTCATCTACCTGTTCCCCGTTCCTTTCCTTCACAAAAACTTTGAACCGGTCATTTTCCGACACTTTTGCAGCCGAAAAAGCCGCTATCCGATCAAGATCGGTCTCTATATATGGAATTTCTGGTTCGATGGCGCAAAACTAAGTTTTAGGCTGCGCTAACCTAATGGAATTAAGGTTTTTAACAGGTTTATCCACATTCTGTGGCGATTTGTAGAAAAGTAAAGTTGGGCTGCGATGTGAGGTAGTTAGATTTGCGGGTTGGAGGATAATTAATAATTAGTAATTAATAGTTAATAATTGGGGAGCCATTGTAATCTGAAAAGGCCTGCAACTGTTAATTACTGCCGCTAATTATTAATTACTAATTATTAATTGCTAATTAATGCTCGATTGAACCATGGCAGATGTGAAGAATTTATTTGAGTACAATGAAGAATCCATCCGTTCACTTGATTGGAAAGAGCATATCAGGCTGCGTCCGGGTATGTATATCGGGAAATTGGGGGATGGCTCCGCGCCGGATGACGGGATCTATGTACTGATCAAGGAAGTGATAGATAACTGCATTGATGAATACACCATGGGTTACGGCAAACAGGTGGAACTCACGATCGAAGGAAAAAATGTGACCGTTCGTGACTACGGCCGCGGTATTCCTTTGGGTAAAGTGGTTGATGTGGTGAGCAAGATCAATACCGGCGCCAAATACGACAGCAAAGCGTTCCAGAAAAGTGTGGGCCTGAATGGTGTGGGTACCAAAGCAGTGAATGCATTGAGCCAGTATTTTAAAGTAACCGCTTTCCGCGAAGGAAAAGAGAAGACCGCTGAATTTGAGAAAGGTGAACTGATCAAAGAATACAAAGAAGCCAAAACCGATGAACCAAATGGCACGCTGGTGGTCTTCACCCCGGATGATACGGTGTTCCGTAATTTCCATTACATACACGAGTACCTCGATAACCAGTTGTGGAACTATTGCTACCTGAATGCGGGGTTGGCTATGCATTTTAATGGTAAGAAATATGTGAGCAGGAATGGTTTGCTCGATCTTTTGCAGCGTAAAACAAATCCTGATGAGCTCCGTTATCCCATCATCCATTTAAAAGGGGAAGATATTGAAGTAGCACTTTCTCATAATAACGATTACGGCGAGGATATTTTTTCTTTTGTGAACGGACAGTACACCACACAAGGTGGAACTCACCAGCAGGCATTCAGGGAAGCATATGTAAAAGTGATCCGCGATTATTTCAAGAAAGATTATGAAGCATCGGATATACGCACCAGTATTGTAGCGGCTGTTTCTGTGCGCGTGCAGGAACCTGTATTTGAGAGCCAAACCAAAACAAAATTGGGTTCGCAGAATGTGTACGAGGGCGGGCCGAGCATGAAGAATTTTATACAGGATTTTCTTTCGAAAGAACTGGATAATTTTTTACATCGAAATCCGAGTGTTGCAGTTGCGCTGAAGAAACGTATCGAACAAAATGAAAGGGAAAGAAAAGAGCTGGCCGGTATTAAAAAACTCGCCAATGAGCGCGCCAAAAAAGCAAATCTTCACAATAAGAAATTGCGTGATTGCCGGGTACATTTAAATGATGAACCGCCGCCAAAGAACAAAGAGGAGTTCAACACGATCAAGAATAACTCAACCATTTTTATAACGGAAGGAGATAGTGCGAGCGGAAGCATTACCAAATCGCGTAATGTGGATTCGCAGGCAGTATTCAGTTTACGTGGTAAGCCGTTGAACTGTTTTGGGCTCACCAAAAAAGTGGTGTATGAAAATGAGGAGTTCAATTTATTACAACATGCATTGAATATTGAAGATGGCCTGGAAGGATTGCGGTATAACCAGGTGGTGATAGCCACTGATGCAGATGTGGACGGAATGCACATACGCCTGTTGCTGCTAACCTTTTTCCTGCAGTTCTTTCCCGACCTGGTCAAACACGAACATGTGTACATACTTGAAACGCCTTTGTTCCGCGTAAGAAATAAACAGGAAACTATTTATTGCTACGACGAAACCGCAAAACAGGCGGCAATAAAAAAATT
>JAQBNJ010000114.1 GCA_028288645.1 Sediminibacterium sp. | reverse complement strand
TTTTCGTGTGGTAACATGTTGCGCAAAAATACCGCAGAAATGTGTATGATCCTTTTATTTGAGCGAAGGATGGCACACGGATGACGCGGATCGGGCGGATATTTGCGGATTTGATTAGTATTGATCCGCGAAAATCAGTTCAATCCGTGTCATCCGTGTGCCATTATAGCGCAAGGATCTTTTTGAGTTCGTCGGATGTTACGGTTAACAGTCCAACGGGTGGAAGCCGGCGCGTGAGTTCTTTCCAGTTCTTATCTTTTGCAAAAATACTTTGCAGCATGGGAACTGCTTTTGCCACCTGTTTGTTATTTGCCAGGATGATGGCTGTCCAGTATTGCATTTCAAGATTGGATGGAAAGAGTTTCATGGCTGCATTGTATTCATTCATTGCCAGCGCCATATTATTTTTTTCTACAGCGAGGTCGCCGTTGTTCATGTGTTCGTAGGCCAGGTGTACATTATATAAACGCCTGAGTTCCTCCAGAGGTTTGGGAGAATCATCAACACGCAGGTCCACCGATTTATTATTCCATAATTCCATTTTCTTTCCGGGTACAACCACAATAGCTGCAGCCTGCATACCGCGGATATCGCCGCCTGCTTTTTGCGCGGCTTCCAATGCAAGCAATACACGTTCGGCCAATGGTTTGCCCGCAGTTTGTTTAAATGAATTGGCCATGTATTCGCAAACCTGGTCGCCAAGCATCATATTACTTTGTACGCTGAAATTATATCCTTTGATATGCTTCGCGAATTGTATGCAGTTCTTACCTGTATGCGCGGCCACGTTTCCTTTTGAATCTATAATGGCCACCTGTCTTACATCCCTGCCTGCGTCTGCTTTTGTTAATTGATCAAGCGCCTGTTGTGGTGTGAGCCCTTTTTTTAATAATGCCAAAGCTTTTGGCCCGTATGATTTATCTACAAATGATTGCGTGGCTACTGCACCCACACCCGCTTCGGCCCATGGAACAGAAATGCCTACCGCAAACCAATGGCTCTGCACACCAACAGCCATCTCACCGGTTTTTTCATCACGTGCAACAATGGAGAATGTATGCACCAGTGGTTCTTTAGAAGAATATACCTGCGCATTGGTATAAAAGGAGAGGAGAAGGATGAAAGCAGTTAAGATCTTTTTCATGTGGGATGATTGTTGCTTAAAGGTACGGGGTCGGACGCTTAGGCGGCCTGGCCGCACAAAAAAAATGCCGCGCTAAGAATAACGCGGCGTATATACAACATGAGAGAAAAATCAGGTGTTTAATACTATTAGAACGTACGGAACATAGAATGGTTACAGGTCCGCGGTCTTTAATTTTTTAGGAAGTTTGAGATCGGCGCTTTGTGTTTGCCCGGCTCTTTTATAGGTTATTTTGATGCTGTCGCCTTCTTTCAGATCTTTCAGTTTCTCTTTCAGTTCGTCAACCGATGCAACGGCTTTTCCATCCACTTCTGAGATCACATCGTCTTTTTGTAAACCTGCTTTTGATGCAGGGGTGTCGCTGTCAACATCGAGGATCTTTACGCCTTTGCCTTCTGCTACATCCTGTATCTCCAATCCAAGCCTTGGTCTGCGAGAGCCGATGAAATCCATGCCTTGCATGCGTGGCATTTCTCTCAGTCTTTCCAGGCCTTCCATCCTCGGCATTTCCCTAAGCCTTTCTTTCATACGGGGCATTTCTTCCCTCAGCTTATCGAGCTTGTCCATACTAAAGTCGCCGTTAAAGCTGAATGAAGCGGTTGTCTTACCCAATGTTGCCGTTGCGGTTGCCTGTTTACCATCGCGGAGATAAGTGATGGTGACTTTGTCTTCGGGTTTGTGATCACCGATGGCTTCATACAGGTCCTCGCTGTTCCCGATCTTTGTATCGCCTACTTTGGTAATGATATCATCTTTCTTTAGCCCTGCTTTTTCTGCAGCGCTTTCTTTTGTTATAGAAGTAATCTTAGCGCCTTTCTCATTTTTTTCAGAAACTACGCCAAGTAACGCGCGGTTAGTTTCGCCAAAAGGGAAACCATCCACGTTGCCGAACATTTTTACGCCACCCATAGGAGCGAGCCTGCTTTTCAGCCGTGGTATCATGGCAGTCATGCCTTTATTACGAAGGATCTCGATGTCTGAATCCTTGAGTTCATCGAGGGGTTTTCCGTTAACGGTAACGTTATCACCATCAATTACGATGGTTGTTTTTTCTTTACTGTCGGCTTTTTTCCGGATCGTGATCGTTTGGTCTTTTTCTTTTTTCGGCGTTTCTTTCACCTGTGCAGTGGCTGCTGCAGAAAAACCCAGCGCCAGTACAAGCAGGGGTAAAATTTGCTTATTCATAATGGTAAGATTTTGTTGTACGAATTTATTAGTAGATCAAATGTAATGGTTTTACCAAATACGAAAGAATTCGGAAATGTTAAAAAAGGTTAATGGTTTGAGGAATTTCACGCAAAGGGGCAAAGGAGCAAAGGCGCAAAGGGAGTTTGTGGTTTGGAGGCTTACTTTGTATAGGGATTGTTGAATGTGTAGGTTTTTACGGGGCAGCCTTCTACTTCTTCGAACCCTTGAAACTGCATGCCGCATTTTTCGATGACCTTGAGAGAAGCGGTATTATCAATATGCGCCATGGCTGTGATAACCGGGATGTCCAGGGTTTCAAAGCCGTATTGTAATGTGGCGAGGGCGGCTTCGGTTGCATATCCTTTGCCCCAGTAGGGTTGTTTGAAACGGTAACCGAGATCTACCTCATCTCTTTCGGGACGGTATTTCAGCCCACACCAGCCGATGAATTCCAGTGATCCTTTCAGATGCATCGCCCAGCGGCCATAGCCATAGTTTATGTATTGGGGAATAATGCGGTCGATGATAGAAGTTAAAGCAACTTTGACATCGGTGATGGGTTCTTCGTGAACGTATTTAACTACTTCGGGATTGCTGTTGAGTTCGTAGATGAGTGCTGCATCATCAGTTGTGAATTCGCGGAGGAGAAGGCGTTTGGTTTCGAAGATGATTTCCATAATAAATATCGTTGTTGGCCTATATGCTTAATCCACTCGTTGCCTGGCTCATTCCACTCTAAAAGCAACACCAAACGTTCCTATGGAACGAAGGCGCCCTTTTTTCGATGTAGTCTACCCACCAATTGTTCCGCCGGAACAATCGTTTCAAAATGGAGTTCATGATAAATATCGTTGTTGGCCCATATGTTCCATCGGAATATCACGTAGGTAGACCCAATCGATGGGATGGTCATATCGTTCCGTAGGAACATAGCCATCATTTGCATAATGCCTACCCATCATTTGTTCCGATGGAATAATCGCTTCGAAATGTTGGTCGTAATAAACCTGGTTGAATTACCCGCTCTTTGTTCCATCGGAACAATTGGTGGGTAGAAAAAAGTCATGATCAGAATGCCGATCTATAGGAACGATTGGTGTTACAGTCAACCACCAAACATTTCCATAAGAAGTAGCACATCGTTTTGTCATTCATTTCACTAGACAATAAGAGATTTTACCTTCTCAATCACCTGCGCCAGATTGCTCGCATCCTGTCCGCCTGCCGTGGCCAATGTTTTCTGGCCGCCGCCTCCACCTTTGATCAATCCCGCAATTTGTTCTTTGATGATCTTTGGCGCTTCCAGGTTTTTAGATGCGCTGACCGATTCATCAAGTAATACTGCCACCTGTGCTTTGCCATCAATGGCGGCTGCAAGCACTACTACGTAATTGGTGAGGTCATTCTTCAGGTCAAAACATAATTTCTTGAGGCTGTCGGCGTTGCTCACTTCTACAATTGCGCCGAGGAAAGAAATATTATTGATGTTCTCAACCTTTTGTAACAATTCATTTTTGATTACGATG
>JAQBNJ010000081.1 GCA_028288645.1 Sediminibacterium sp. | reverse complement strand
CCGGGTTTGGCGGAGGTGGCATTTTCTTCTTTAGACTATTGGCCATGGTAACAAATATAAGCTAAGCCGCAAGCTGTGGCCGCAACTGGAGGGCTATGTGCAAAACTGGTAACCGACGTCACAGTTTTCCACTTACCGGGATTTCTGCAGGATAGTTAACCCAAGCAGGAACCAGCCCAGGATAAACAATACGCCACCGATGGGTGTGATGGCGCCGATCCATTTGAATTGCGAGGTTGCTCCTAAAAAAGCCATCACATATAATGATCCGCTAAAAAAAACAATACCTAAAATAAAGCATGTGCCTGCCCTGATAATTTTTTTATCTGGAAATTCCCTGTACAGAATTCCGGCTAGCGCCAACGCGAAAACATGGTAAAACTGGTAACGCACACCTGTTTCAAAACTGGTTAAGGATTGAGGGTCTAAATAGGTTTTCAAAGTATGCGCTGCAAAAGCGCCCAGCATAACAGACAAGCCACCTAAAAAAGTGGCTACTACAAGATGGTTCTTATACATATTGTTTGATGATTTTGGCGAAACCCGCATCGCTGATCGCATCGCCCTGTAAATGATAAGTTGCGCGTATGTAAAACGGGTAACGTTCTACTAATTTCTTTGTGAGGAAATGATGGAGTTCGTCATCCGATAAATCCTGGATCAATGGTCGATGTGCTTTTTCCGGTTTGAGGCGTTCCACCAAAGTTTCAATAGGTTCATCTATCCACACGGTAATACCCTGGCTGTTCATCCAATCCATATTTTCCAGGTAACAGGGTGAGCCGCCGCCGGTTGCCAGTACAAATGCTTTTTTTTCTTTGAACCATCTTAATACTTTCGCTTCCGATCTCCTGAAATAATCTTCCCCATCTTCCGCAAAGATCTCGGCGATCGTTTTTTCTTCGTGGGATTCTACGAGAAAATCAAGATCATACCCCCCTGTTTTTAGTTTTTTGGAAAGTTTTTTGCACCAATGTGTTTTGCCGGTGCCCATCATGCCGATCAGGAATAGTTTCATAAAAGGAAATTCTTCATTAGGTTTTAGGCGTTAGGTTTTAGCCGTTAGCGACCGCTAATACCTAACAGCTAACTCCTAACACCTATTATTTAAAAGCATTCAATCCCGTAACATCCATCCCCGTTATTAACAAATGAATATCATGTGTTCCTTCATAGGTGATTACACTTTCGAGGTTCATCATGTGGCGCATGATGCTGTATTCGCCGGTGATGCCCATGCCACCGAGCATCTGTCTTGCGTCGCGGGCAATGTTTGTGGCGATCTCGCAGCTGTTTCTTTTGGCCATGCTGATCTGTTGCGGCGTGGCTTTTCCTTCATTCATGAGAACACCTAAACGCCATACAAGCAATTGCGCCTTGGTAATCTCAGTGATCATTTCTGCCAGTTTCTTTTGCTGCAACTGGAACCCCCCAATGGGCCTGTCGAACTGTACACGTTCCTTGCTATAACGCAATGCCGTATCATAACAGTCCATCGCAGCACCCAATGCGCCCCATGCAATGCCGTAACGCGCTTTGGACAAACAACCCAGCGGGCCCTTCAATCCTTTTACATTGGGTAAGATATTCTCTTTGGGAATTTTTACATTGTCAAACACCAGTTCACCGGTGGCGCTGGCACGAAGGCTCCATTTTCCGTGGGTGGTGGGTGTTGAAAATCCTTCCATGCCTCTTTCAACAATTATACCTTGAATTTCATCCTGTTCATTTCTTGCCCATACAACGGCCACTTGTGAAAAAGGTGCATTGCTGATCCACATTTTTGCGCCATTCAATATCACGTGATCGCCTGCGTCCTTGATATTCGTAAGCATGCCGGCAGGATTGCTACCATGATCGGGCTCAGTCAAACCAAAACATCCCAGCCATTCTCCACTGGCTAATTTGGGAAGAAATTTATTTCGCTGTTCCTCGCTGCCATAGGCATGAATAGGGAACATAACGAGGCTGCCCTGCACACTTGCGGTACTGCGCACACCGCTATCGCCGCGTTCGAGTTCCTGCATCATCAATCCATAGCTGATATAATCCAGTCCGCCACCACCATATTTTTCCGGAACGGTAGGCCCGAAACAACCCAACTCTCCCATTTGTTTAACGATCTGTACCGGGAACTCTGCCCTTTGCGCATAGTCTTCAATAATAGGTGAGATCTCTTTTTTCACATAGCTGCGCACCGATTCACGGATCAGTTTATGTTCTTCGGTAAGAAGATCATCAACCATGTAATAATCTGGTGACTGGAAAAGATCGGTTCTGGCAGCCATGGCGCGGTTTGTGGTTTGGAGTTTGTGGTTTGTGGTTGTTTAAGGCGCAAAAATAAAGACTAAGGGTGAGTGGGCGTAGTTTTGTTTGGTTAATTTATTGAGGCCTCGCGAAAATTCAGTTTCCGTTTCCAACCTTTTGGAGGTTAGCGGCTCTTGTTAGGGACAATTCACCTGCTAAACTTTTTATATGCGAATCTGCCTTGCTTTATCCAAAACACTATTGATTCTTATTGTATTGTTTCCTGTTGCCGATATAGTGGCCCAGGAAAATGTGCATATATGGCCGGTTAAATTGCAGAAGGATTACAGCAAGTCCTACCCGGTCACTAATGAAACGCTTGTCCTGGTGAGTCGTTATGGCTCTATGAATATCGAGACATGGGATAAGAACGAGATAAAAGTGGA
>JAQBNJ010000059.1 GCA_028288645.1 Sediminibacterium sp. | reverse complement strand
ATTGTACTTCCATCATGCCGCCATCTGCTGCTGCAACGGCAAATTTTGCATCGTCTTTGATAGCGGTGCTGTCAAATTTTTCCTTGTTCTCGGCAACGGCTTCTTTCTTACTATCCGGCTCATTATTGCCGCATGAACTGAACAATACGGCGATCAAAAGCAACCCGGGGAAATTTATCTTTTTCATAAAAATATTTTAGCCTTTCTCCCATAAAAAGAATGCCATCAGTGCTCCTGCTTTTTATACCGCAAACTGAAAAGGATAATGGCTATGTTGGTGAGTAATGAAAAACTATTGGTAATGATCACGGGCATGTCTTTCTTTAACAGGCCGTAAAAAATCCACAATCCCAGCCCGATAAAAAGAAACAGCAACATGGAAATGGAAATATCCTGCGCTTTTTTTTCTTTAATGAGTTTTACCAATTGCGGCAATAATGAAACCGATGTAAACACGCCGGCTGCAGTACCGACCAATATAGAATCAGAAAAAAGATTTGCCATGGCGGGTGATTACGGGAATGATAACAAAAATGCCTGTTGCTGAAACAGGCATTTCATATTACGCGACAGTATAAATTATTGACTTGCTTTTTTTGCAGTCTTCCTGGCTGCTTTTTTGGGAGCTACGGGTTTGGCCACTTTCTTTGTTAAAGTCGTTAGCGGAGCTGTTTTAACAGCTGTTTTAATCACCTTACCCGTTTTCTTTATCGGCGTTGTGTTTGGAGATCCGGCATCTTCTTTAATCCTGCTATTTTCTTTGGTGGGTTTTACGCCTGGTAATTTCGCTCCTATCTCTGCCTTGCGATTAAGTTTTCCTACAGCGAGTGCTGTTAATGAATCATCCGCCATGTATTCTTCTTCGAGTGTAGAAGATAAAAGATCTACCACTTTTCCAAATCCGAGTTGGGTAGCGAATGCCCTTGCCGTACCATAACTGCTGATCTCATAATGCTCTATCTTTTGTGCGGCAGCTATTAACGCTGCGTCCATTACTTCGGGAGACATATCTTCTTCCATAAGGCTTTTTGCTTCTTTTATCAATCCCTCCATTGCCTTGCAATGTTCTTCGCCTTCTTTGCTTTTGAACAGGTTGGCAAAAAATCCTTTTGTTTCTTTTACTTTTTCTACATTAAAGAAACTTTGGATCTCATCAAGACGCTTCTGATGTTCCAGCGTTACTCTTAAATGATCATTGAATGCATTTTTAAGTTCCTTGTTAGAAGCTTTCACTGCCATTTTAGGGATGGCTTCGATCATTTGCACTTCGGCTGAATAAAGGTCCTTTAGTTCATGTTTTAACAGTTCCTGCAGATCGGTGATCTTTTCCATAATATTTTGTTTTTAATTACCGATAAAAAGTTGTGCCATACGAGTTTTTATTTTTTGTCTTTCAAATATGCCCGTGACTTTAAGCGCTCCAATAATTCTTTCTTAAAAAATAAAAAAAGCATAGTACTGGCCCGGTACTTTTCTAAAAGCTACATGCATTTTTTTCTACACAACAGGCTTCACCCTGTGTTGGTTTGAGGAAAAAATGCTTCATCCATTTCGTTTATCAGCGACATTGGTAATCCCAACAGGGGCACGCTTTTTTTGCCAATTATCCGCTTACCATATTTTTTTAATCTAAATCAAATTTTATGCGAAGTACAAGAAGAACCGGAGGCGACAATGGTTACCGCAGCCCGGAAGATTATTCCAATGAAGGCCGCGGTTACGAGCCGAGAACCAGTTACAGTGACCGCTACCGCTTTGAGCGCGATGACACGGATTATCGCGGGCAGGGCGAACCGGAAAGTGACCATACCGAGAGGAGAAATGACAGCAACAATAACAACCGTTATGCAAATGATGGACACAGCAGGGAATGGAGCAATCACCGGTCAGGCTGGAACGACAATGGCTCGAATTGGGGAAACCGCGGCATCGACAACAACAACCGCAGTACGGGTAACCTGGATTCTGACAGTTACAGCAGAGGCAGCAATGAGTATGCATCGCGTAGCCGTAATGATTTCAGACGGGAAAACAATGGGCGCTATCCGCAGGATGGTGGCTACGGCGATTGGCAAAACAACCGTAACGATTCCTATTACAATTCACAAAATGATTTCCCGGAAGATGAGGAAGGTGATTATGGTGGAAGATTGAGCACCCGCGACGGTTATAATGAAAACCTGAACAATGCTCACAGGCTGGCCAACCGCAATACTAATTACGGAAGCAACAGCTATGGAAATACCAACCGTGACGGGAACAGTTATGGAAACAGTAACGATTACCGGAATCTCTGGAACCGCGATAGCAGCAGGCAGGATGCAAACAGCAATGCCTCTCCCCGTCGTTCACGCCTGGGTTTTGGATCTATGAGTAAAGAAAGAAGACAGGAGCTGGCTAGCCAGGGTGGCAGGACATCTCACGAGAACCGCTAACGATATGGCCCGCCCCCACGATACCGTTGGGGTGGACTTATTCTTTTCATCGTAAAATTGTTAACTATGAAAAACGACCAAGGTGCAAAAAAAAGCAGCACCACAAATACAGGCGCAAAAAATACATCCCAAAATAATGATGGTCTGCAAAAAAGGAGATCAACACCACCGTTGCTTGAAAAATTCTTCATGGATATGATGAAGGATATTTACTGGGCAGAGAAACACCTGGTGGAAGCGTTACCTGAAATGCAAAAAGCAGCTACTACCGATGAGTTACAGGATGCTTTTGAAGATCACCTGTTGGCTACGCAAAAACATGTATCGCGACTGGAAAAAGCATTCAGGTTATTAGGCAAAGTACCCGAATCTAAAAAATGTGAGGCCATGAGCGGCCTTGTGGAAGAAGCGAGATCAATCATCAAAGAAACCAAAGAAGGAACCATGACGCGTGATGTAGGCCTTATTATCGCTGCACAAAAAGTGGAGCATTATGAGATAGCTACCTATGGAAGCATGGTACAACTGGCAAGAACAATGGATAAAGATGATATAGCCAACTTACTTGAGAAAACATTGTGGGAAGAAGAAGACACCGATCACCATTTGACCCGCATTGCAGAATTTTCCGTTAACCCGATGGCTGATGAGGAAGACAATGAGGAAAGAAACGGAGAAGACATGAGCCCGGAAAGAAGGAATGGCCAGTATGCAACATCCACTGCGTCTATGTCGTAGCATGAACCGATTATTAATTCACATACTCTAAAAAGATCAATATGAAAACCTCAAGAAGCACCAACAACATGCAAAGCAAACAGGGCCACTCACACAAACCAAGGCCCGAGATAAGGGATGATATGGACAGCCGTAATAATGAAGAACAGGATTGGAAAGGAACCGATACTACGCATAATAAAAAAGAAATGCATAGTAAAGGAAAACAGGCATCATCTAAAAAGTAGTAATAGAAAAATGAAACGTCATTTCGGTATGCTAATACGAATTTTTTAAACACGAATTACACGAATTAAAACGAATTAGGTTCTGCTATTCGAGTTTAGTTCGTGAAAATTCGTGTAATTCGTGTTTAAAAAATTCGTGTTTACCATACAGCAATGCATTGCCGAAATGACGTTTCTTATTTTATTTCTTTGTCCAGACGTTATTGGTTCCGTTAAAATCAGGTAATGATTTATCAGGATCATAGGTAACTGATTCGATCTCTTCTGTTGAAGGATATTTGAATGTCCAGCTTACATTTCTCTCCCAGATCTCGGCAGGTAATTTTACGCGATCTGTTTTACCACTCTTGGTTTTGATCTCAAGTATAACAGGCATAGCCATTTTCTCCAGGTTATCTAATGTGATCAGCGCTCCTTTGGCAAAATTAGTGCTGTCAACATATTTCACACCACGTACAGAAACATCCAGGCGCCAGTTATTTACGAACCAGCCGCGCCAGAACCATTGAAGGCTCTCCCCTGCTGCATTCTCTATCGTACGGAAGAAATCATCCGGTGTAGGATGTTTGAATGCCCAACGGTTGATATAGGTTTTAAAAGCAAAATCAAAACGTTCAGGGCCTAATATCTGTTCGCGCAACAATACGAGCCCGTTACTTGGTTTACTATATAACAATGTACCGTTATTCCTTTCTTTCAGGTTGTCGGCGCCATTGCTGAGGATGGGCTCCAATGTCGGAGCTGTTTGTGCAACTGCTATTTGCTGGAAATTAGGCGCCTGCCTTGATTTGAATTCACCGTTGTTGAAATTGGCCGTAGATAAAGTGTTTATGAATGTATTGAACCCTTCATCCATCCAACCATATAAACGTTCATTGGAACCAACAATCATCGGGAACCAGGTATGGCCGAACTCGTGGTCATTCACACTCCACAAACTGCGGCCGCCGCTACGTGCTCCACAGAATACAATACCGGGATATTCCATACCGCCCGGTGTTCCCGCTACAGCAGTTGCTGCGGGGTAAGGATATTCGAACCATTTGCCTGAATTATATTCAAGCGATCTTTTTACAAATTCAGTTGAACGTTTCCATCCGCCATTTGCAGCTGTATCACTTTCTACAGGATAGGCAGAGATAGCGATTGATTTTTTACCACTCGGCAAAACCATTTTTGCAGCATCAATCACAAAAGCCGGCGAAGCTGCCCATGAAGCATCACGCGCATTCTTTATTTTAAAGTGCCAGGTAAGCATTTCTTTTCCCGAAGGGCGCGATGCAGGATCAGTCACTTCATTATCACCGCGTATTACAACGGTCTTTTCACTTTTCTCTGCTTCTGCCCAACGTTTTACCTGCGCGGGTGTATACACTTCCTGTGGATTCAGCAGTTCACCCGAGCAAACCACGATGTCTTTTGCCTGTGCTGTAATGCTGATATCAAAATCACCATACTCCAGGTAGAACTCACCGGGGCCGGTATAAGGTAAAGTGTTCCATCCCATCACATCATCAAACACACACATACGCGGGTACCATTGTGCAATGGTGAAGATCTTGCCATTCTTTGTTTTCATAATCCCCATACGATCCGAGCCGTAATCAGGCGATATGAATGAATATTCAATCTTCAGTTTTAATACTGCGCCGTTGGCAGCCAGTTCTTTTGGCAGGAACACCTGCATACGGGTATCCTGTACCAGGTATTTTACATCAGTGGCCACATTGGTGGTACCGGTTACTACTTTTACTGATTTGATCTTGTATCCTGCATCAAATACCTGCCCGCGTCCGCCATTGCGGCTGCCGGCGACCGGAACGATCATGCTTCCGCGCGAATCCTGTTTGAAAAGATTCTGGTCGAGCTGCATCCATACAAAACTCATTTTTAACGGGCTGTTATTGGTATAGGTCACCACTTCCGTGCCGGTGATCTCGTTGGCCTCATCATTCAGTTTAGCGGCTAACTGGTAGTCGGCGCGGTTCTGCCAGTATTTGGGTCCCGGTTCACCTGTTGCAGCACGGTATTCACCACCATTTTTGCTGTAAAAGAACGGTGCAAATGCATCATAATAACTGTATTTGGTTGCCGGTGCATTCGGATCAACCGTTTCGCCGCCTCCTCTCCGTTGTGCATCGGCAGTAGTAATACCTGCGATGAGCGCCAGCGATAGCGACGCCATGAATGATAATTTCATTACTTAATAGTTTTAATTTGGGGAAAACGCAATGTTAATATAAAAACACACAAATCGCTGTTTGTGAAGACGCAGATATGCGGGTATGAATTGGTTATTCGGTAAACAGGGAATAGATTCGGTAAACTCGGAGCAAGCTGTGAGCTACGAGCTGTTTGCCGACTGTGGCATATAGTGCCGTCTCGCAGCCCGAAAAAATGGGTTAACGGTGGCCCTCACTGCCGGCTCGCAGCTCAAGGCTCATAGCTCGCAGCTTGCCTTACCTGTTCTCCCAGATCTCTTTCGCTGCTACGAACATCTGGTCAAATATTTTTTCCTGTTCCAGGAATGTACCGGCTTTTTGATAATACCCGTCTGCTTTGCATTCCTGTGCAAGTACCGTCTCGCCCGGACTTTTAGAAGTGGAAAGAAAGAAAAAAGGAATTTTTTCCAGGCCGGGATATTTGAGCAATTCGGTACGCAATTCAAAGCCATCCATTTTCGGCATGTTCACATCACAGATAATGAACATCGGCAGGTCATCCTGTTGTTGCAAAAATAATAAGGCAGTAAGCGGTTCGGAAAAACGAATGAACCTGTTGGGGAAATGTAATTGTTTAACCAATTCAGTGGCCATATCCAGGTCCTCTGGATCATCATCTATCATAATAACCGGCCTTATTACGATGGTGTCGGGTAGGTCTGTCAAGATAAATAGTTTTGGTTCGGCTGATGTATGCATAAATGTATATAAAGAATTGATTGGTTTACCTGCCTGCCTGTAAAAGCTTTAGGGTAACAGGATTTTATCTCATTTTTATGATATCGCCCGGCTCACAAATAATAAAATTGTCTAATTTCAAAAAACAACCGATCTAACCTCATGAAAACTGTTTTGCGAAAAACAATCCTTGCCGCTCTCCTGCTGTGTTTTTCACTGGCATCGCATAGC
>JAQBNJ010000028.1 GCA_028288645.1 Sediminibacterium sp. | reverse complement strand
GGAAGTGATGATGAAGAATATGAATGGGAATATTTATATAAGGAAGGCGAAGGGGTAGAGAGAGGTTTGGAGTTTGGGGTTTATGGTTTGGGGTTGCGTTGAACTTCGGAATTCAGAATAATTATGCGGTAAGGAGATCATTCTCCTTGCCGCTTTTTATTTTATCGAATAAAAAATTACAACAATGCAATACATTCTATTGAAATCAATATCCCCACAGGAAATGGCATTGTTTGTGGTGTGCTGCGTGCCGGTGCATTTTCGGGAAAGAATTCAGCATAGACTTTGTTGAGCACGGCAAAATCATTACCTGTTACCATGAAGACGGTGGTCTTGATCACTTTGCTGAGATTGCTGCCGGCTTCTTCGAGGATGGTTTTGATGTTGACAAAACATTGGCGGGTTTGCTCTTCAAAATCATCACTAATGATCTGGCCGGTGGCTGGATCTAAACCGGGAGTGCCGGATAAAAAAATAAATTTATCCGCGATCATGGCTTGCGGGAAAGCGGTTGACATTCTCGGAGCTTTGGCAGTATTAAAGTTTTGCATTTGTCATGAGTTTTATTTGTAAAGATTCTAAACCGTGCCTCTGTGTCTCCGTGTGCAATTTTTTCTCACACAGAGGCACAGAGGCACGGTTTGATTGCTGAATTTTATTTCTCTCTCACAATTAGCAGCCAGCCTTTTCCTTTTTCAACTTTGATGTTATCGTTGGCAGAGAAATTGGCAGCGGATTGAAAATTTTTAATTGATGGTGCTGTGATAATTGCTTTTGCGGGATCGATACCTAATTTGTTCCAATCTATTTTTAACTGTACGCTTGCATCATCAGTTGCCCAGCTTGCGATAGCAACTAGTGCCGCGCCTTTCTTTTTGTAAACGGTGGCGAGCACTTTGTCGTTACTCGTTTTTACGGGACAGTTATCGCTCCAGTAGCCGATCATGGAAGAACCTTTCATGCCAAAATCATCCCATACTTTCCAGATAGGGCGTGGATCGGCATTATCGCTCCAGGGCATGCGGTTGGTCATGCCGTAGATCATGCCGCGCCAGGCATTGCCGCCATCCTGTAACATCTCGCCCATTAAACCGAAAGGAATGCCGCTTACTTCGGTGAGGAAAAAATCAGGGCCGTTCTTTTCATAGTCAAAATACTCACCAAACCACAAGCGGCTCAGGTAAGGGAAATGCTCCATGTATAAATTGGCGCTGTTGTTAAAGCCATCACTTTTATTGTATTGATTGGCAGAGTGGAGGTCGATGATGCCAGGATGCCCATCTTGTGTTAGCACACGTTTCACACGTTTCATGGTGATGCGGTCGAATGCCACATCATCTAAATAAATTCCATCAATGCCTACATTTTTCGTGAGCCAGTTCATGCCTTCTACATAGTAATTATGCCAGCGGCTCATGCCGCTATTCACGAGTGCCGCATCTTTTATTTCGGGTACAAACCATGCAGCGATATAATCATCATTCACATGTTCCTGCAACCAACTGAAACCACCGCCTTTGCCGGGAGAATAAATTTCATGTCCCAGGCTTCTCAATGGAAATGTTTCGTAAGCGCGGTTGGATAGTTCGCGTACCGTGTTATAAATTTTCACTTTCAATCCCTTGCTATGCGCCTGGTCAATATAGCTTTTCATTTTTTTGTATTCAATGAAAGGATAATTGATCCATGGATTGATCGGCGTTGCGTGGTGTATATTCACAACCGTTGCACCGGTTGCTTTAATCGTATCTAAGTTGTTATACTTATGATAGAAACGCGTTTCCCACTGGAAATCTGTGTTAATGGTATGGAAAGGTGTAATGAGTAAAGTGAAGTTAAAATAAAGAACTTCTCCTTTCTTCAAACTGCGTTCACCGGTATAATTGTTGGCGAGCATGGAACTTCCTTTGATGCCCACTGTAATACCACCCTTATCGCCATTGGCCCATGAATTGGGGAGCAGCAATGGTTTTTGCAAATAGAAATTCGTGTTTAGCGGGCGGATGTATTTTTCATCGCGCAGCGAATATTGCAATCCTGCATTTACAGAACCGATCCATGCACCATCCTGGTTTTTTATTGCCACATCCCATTTCCAGTTAACAGGATCCGGGCGCTCGCCGCCCTTCTGGTTGAGCCCCATTAAATATTTCGCCATTTCTTTTTTGAATGGGATATGCATGGGCATGTCTTTCAACTGTATATCCTGCAAAGCAGTTACTTTAACAACGAAGGAAGCGAATCCATCAAACTCCAATGAGCCGGTTACATCCATCTGCAGTGTATCATTGGCATTCGTGCTTGCCTGCCATTGCAAAATGCCTGCTTCCTGTTTGGTAAATACAAGTGGCTTGCTTTTCAGTGTAAGATTTTTTCCATCCATTTTGGTGAAATGAAAATGGATCGGTTCGTATAACAAGGTATTGGGCTGTTCGGAATAGCCGGTCATTTCCTGGGTAAAATAGGTCTGGATCTGTTTGGGAAAACCCTCATCGTTCAGCTCCACTTTTCTTCCCAACAAAGAAATTGTTTTTTGCTGTAATGTAAGTGGTGTATAGGGAGCGATCACCGTGTTGTCCTGTGCCAGCGTTGAATTGATCCAATGCAATCGGGTTTGTTTTTGCGGATCGCTGATGCCTCCATCAGCCAGTAC
>JAQBNJ010000022.1 GCA_028288645.1 Sediminibacterium sp. | reverse complement strand
CGCAGCATTCATGATCAACCGTCTTTTTTCTTCACTGTCATTTATATTTCTTTCTGCTATTTTTTTATCAGTGATGTCACGAAAAAAAATAGATATTCCTTCCGGCGATGGGTAAATATGATTCTCAAACCATCGTTGATAGGGTTCATAATATACTTCTGTATGAACATCCACCTGTTCATCCATTGCCTTGTGAACAGCTAAGTAAAAAGCATGTTCCGCAGGGGCCACATCTTCAAAGTCGCCCCAAATACTCTTACCGATCATGGCTGCCGGCTCGCTGTTTACTATCTCTCCCGCTTTCTTGTTCATATAAGTATAGCGCCAATCCCTGTCAAGCGCCAGGAAAGCATCAGTGATGCGTTCAAAAACATTGTTCAGTTCGGATGACTTCACAATGATCTTTTCTTCAAGCGCTTTGTTTGCCAATACCAGTTGATCTTCCAGTTGTTTACGTTCTGTGATATTTTTATGTACAGCCACCAGCCCACTGAATTTCCCACTCTCATCATATAGTGCAGAAGAACTTACGAGTACATGAATACGATTTCCGGATCTTGTTTCACGGATCAGCTCCTGGTTGTAATAGCCATGTTTCGTAAAGTCGGAACGAACCTTTTCGAGCGAGGTATCGCCATACTCAGTGGGCAACAGATCTTCTATTTTTTTTCCCATGGCTTCTTCTGCTGTCCAGCCATACACCATCTCTGCGCCCATGTTCCAGCTCTTCACAATAAATTCTGCATCCGTAGAGAAGATAGCATCCTGTACGCTGCTCACCAGTTTTGCCACATACTCAGTTTCTGCATTGTGTTTTTTCCTCGCACGTATATACCGCCCGATCATGACCAGGCCGGTGAAAAAGATCAAAACGGTTGCGATAGCGAGTAAGGTAAACTGGTTGTTTAATTGTGAAACGGCGTCTTCATTGTGCTGTTTTCGCTGAAGCAATACGGTGCTCTCCGTGAGTTGTATGGAAGATATGAGTGAGCGGATGCTACGCATTACATTCGTTACCTCGGCGCCGTCTACGACCTTTGCTGCGGCTAACATGCCGTGGCTGTTCCTCTCGTTGATAACGCGGGCGGATATTTCTTTTCGCCGGCGAACAAGATCATACAATGAATCGATCTGTGATTGCTGCACCCGGTTGTCGGATGTGATCTTTTTTAATTCCGTTATGAGTGGATAAATAGCATATTCGGCCTTGTACAATTGTCCGAGAATGTCTTTATTTCCTGTTAAGGCATATCCTTTTGCACCGTTTTGATCCTCGGTGATCAGCGACTGTACCTTTTCAGAAGTGTACAATACTTCATTGGTGTGCGAGATCAGGTTAGCCGTATCGTTTACGGTATTTGCCTTGCGTGCAGAGATAAAAACAATAATAAAAATACCTACAAAAGCAAGAAGAATTGTACTGATCAATATCTTTTCGGAGACACGTTGCATTGTCAAGATCTTTTAAACTGGTATTACAAGATGGTCCGGGGGAAGATAAAGGCTTTATTAAGGTACTTATTATTTTGAAATTGTTTAATTAATTAAATAATTTTAATCGATTGGCAGGCATATTGCGGTCAGTTCACAACCCTGTTATCGATCGCGTGCTTGATCAGTTCAAGGTTGTTCTTGAATCCCATTTTTTCAAACACCCGCAGGCGAAAGGTGCTGACGGTATTGCTGCTTAGCATCAATTGTTTGGCTATATCGGAAACTGCTTTACCGGATGCGAGCAATTTGAATACTTCAAACTCCCTGTCGGATAAATGTTCCAGCGCATGGTCGTGTCCCTGTTCAACCGCGTCTGCCAACAGGTAGGCAACATCCTGGCTCAGGTATTTCTTGCCTGATAATACACGGTTAACTGCATTTACCAGTTCATATGTGGCAACACTTTTATTCAGGTATCCCATGGCGCCCGCTTTAATAGCACGCAACGCATACTGGTCAGGTGCATGCATACTCAATATGAGCACCGGTGTTTTGGGAGAATGTTCTTTGATCTGCTTGATCGTTTCAAGACCCGAATCACCGGGTGGCATCGAGATATCACAAATGATCACATCCCATTTCTTTTCAGACACTTGTTTGATAACGCTTGCTGAGTCAGATACATCCGTTATTTCTGCCATGGGATACGCTTCTGTGAGTAGCATTTTAACACCTTCTCTTACAATGGTATGATCATCGGCGATCAAAATTTTCATAGCTATTTTCTTTTGGGGGATGAGGGTATGAACAATAAATGGTTTTATAATTTTATCTATACATACTTTTTTTTGAATACAGAACTACATCACACCTGTTTAAACGGGTATCATTGTGCCATGCTGCCAACGTGATGGATACATGGGAACGAAAACGGCCGGAATAAAAAGGATGTACAAATTTGTTTGCAAGGGTTCTATAACACAGGAAAGTTAGAGGTGCCAGGGAGCAGGCGCCCGGGGGGATTGTTTTGGATATCCTTTCAGCAACCGGTATGATGCTGCAAGGCATCATACCCGGTGAAAGGGGGATATTGGATCTTAACATACTAATTCCTGGGGTTGTTTGTGTTTACAACTATTTGCTGCTTTTTTTAAAAGTGATCGATCGTATTTTATTAAAGCTATTTCCATTTATAATATTTTATCATATGTAATAGTAGAATGTTTTTATTCAAGTTTAT
>JAQBNJ010000562.1 GCA_028288645.1 Sediminibacterium sp. | reverse complement strand
AATGACCTGCCCGCTATTTACCAACTCTTTGAAGAGGCGATTGCTTACCAGCAAAAGAATAATTATATAGGATGGAAAAGCTTTGACAAAAGCTTTCTGCAAATCGATGTTGAAAACGGGTTCCTGTTAAAGATTGTAAACGAAGAACAGATTGCCGGCATTTTCAGTATCTGTTTTTCCGACCCGCTTATCTGGAGGGAAATGGAACAGGGCGACGCATTATATCTTCACCGCATCGTTGCCAACCGCAATATCAGAGGAGTACCCTTATTTGATTTAGTTCTGTCCTGGGCCAAAAATTTTGTAAAAGAAAACCGGTTACGTAGTATACGGATGGATACATGGGCAGAGAATAGAAAAATTATTACCTATTATAAAAGCTACGGTTTTTTGGAAGTGGAAGAATACACAACACCAGATACCGCGGACCTTCCTTTGCAGCACCGGAACCTGCATGTGGCCCTTCTTGAGCTGGGAATATAATTGTATCAATACGGTTAACATGAAAGATTTCAATTTTGAAGATGACCTTATCCTGGAGAATGACATCGTACTGCTAAGACCCGCAAAAATGGAGGACATGGCTAACCTGCCGGCTATTGCAATCCAGGTTACAGCTTCATAACCCTCGATCTTAGTGGTGATCAGTGCAAGTGAGTTTTACGTTTAAAAACCTGTCGACCGCATCGCCTTCGCTGATGATGGCCTGGCCCTTCTCCTCCGGTAATCATCAATGCTGAACCGATTTGCCAGGCACCGCTTACAAAGCCGTAATAAGCGTATTAATACTCACCGCACCCAATAAAGCAGCATGCTCCCCAAGTACTGACTGTTGTATAACCGGAGCCGGTAAAATGTCAGACAACACCATGTCCATCCCATTTTTAAATAATGGCAGAGCCTGGGCAATATTACCACCCAACACAACCATATCAATATCTTCATTGGCCATGGTCTTTCTTATGAATGTGCCGAAGCTTATTCCGAATTCATCAAAAACAATCCGGGCGTTCTCATCAAAGAGATATATTTCAGCAATTTCTTTTACATCGGCGATCGGTTTACCGGCCAACTCGCTATACCTGTTCACAAACCACCTGGTTGATAAATAGTCTTCAGCAATGCCATTTAAAAAGGGCGAGTGCCACAGGTCCGCATCCTCTGCTATCCCGTTATTGAACCAGGCCGAACCCAAACCTGTACCGAGTGTAAAACCCAATACATTTTCCAGGCCCATGGCAATACCACCTGCTACTTCACCTTGCAGGAAACAGGCCGCATCATTGGCAAATGTGATGGTATGTGCCGGTTGCTTCAATGCTTCTGCCAGGAGGTCCTTAACATTTACATTGTAGAAAGCCTCGTATTTGTGCTGCCCCTTTATATAGGAGATCCCCGCTTCATAATCAAACGGACCGGGCATGGCAATACCAACATTTACACTCTTTTTTTCATCAACAGCAGACAATGCCTGCTTTATGATCAAGGTCCAGTCCTTAACAATTTCATCTGCAGTTTTGGAAGCATCGATCCTGGACCGGTTAACCGAACCTTTTACTATCGAATTAGATGCTATTTCTATTAAAGCTGCGGTAACATGCGAGCCACCGATATCAACCCCACAAGCGTATTTTGATTTTGATTTCATTTTCTTTCTTATTTATGATAACCTTTCTTATTTACAATTTTCATCGCCAATGATCATTATTACCTGTATGGATTGCATGTATGTAACCAACAGATGCAAGTAATAAGCGAAGCACTAATTATTAATTAATAAACCCTTAATTACAAACTTTACAACTATTTACTGCTTTCAAATCCCATCAACACATACAATCAGCAATCCCGGAAACATCTAACGATCCTGACTATTATTTTCCAGTGAACCCAATAAGCGTATATACTTTCCCCGGCTTTGTGTCAAAATCATACAAAGCTGGAATTGTAAACCTGGGATTGTCCAGTTTTGCTTTTTCAGAGATCAATGGCCGCGCAATTGTATCAGTGCCAAACAACGGGTTTGGATTATCTCCTTTTGCTGCCGTCAGTTTACCATTCTGAAGTTGTAACGGATCGTTGGTTCTGATGCGACAATTACCACCAAGATTTGATTTGATCACCAGCTTATCGATCTTCCCGTTCTTCCAAACAAGGTTCACTATTTCAAAACCGCCTCTTGCCCTGAGGCCACTAACTTTTCCATCCTTCCATACATCAGGTAAGGCCGGCAACAGGTGAATGGCGCCATCATAACTTTGTAAAAGCATTTCGGCAATACCAGCTGTGCAACCGAAATTTCCATCGATCTGGAAAGGCGGGTGCGCATCAAACAAATTGGGATAAGTACCGCCGCCATTATTGGCTTCGCCTTTGTTTAAGCCTGTTGGTGTCAGCTGATTTTTTATCAACCGGTACGCATGGTTGCCATCTAAAAATCTTGCCCAAAGATTTACTTTCCAGCCCATTGACCAACCGGTAGATACATCGCCCCTGTAGGTGAGTGAATTAATGGCAGCAGCCGTCAGTTCAGGCGTTCGGTAAGGTGAGATCTGTCCGCCGGGATACACACCAAAAAGATGTGATACATGACGGTGCTTATCCTGCGGGTTATCCCAATCCTCCAACCATTCCTGCAACTGGCCGTACTGGCCCACCTGCATCGGCGGTAACCGGTCACGTGCTTTTTTCAATTGTTCAACAAGCCCCGCATCGGCATGTAATATGAAAGCGGCACGGATGGTATTGGAAAAAAGTTCGAATACCATTTGATTATCCATGGTAGTGCCGGCGGCTATGGACACACCTTTATTTATTCTCGGGCTGTTCTCAGGCGACATGGATGGCGAAACCACCAACCATTTATGAACCGGTTCTTCTACCAGGAAACCAAGGCAGAATTGCGCAGCGCCTTTCATAGCCGGATACACAGATTGCAAATAAGGTTTGTTTCCGTTGTACAGGTATTTTTCCCATACATGCCTGCTGAGCCAAACACCACCCATCGGCCACATACCTGAAACCACGGCATCTACCGGACCGGTAATACGCCAGAGGTCCGTGTTGTGATGCGCTACCCAGCCATCAACACCATACATCACACGGGCAGTTTCTTTTCCTGATTCAGATAGTTCTTTTACCATCTGTATCAGCGGATCGTGCATTTCCGAAAGATTGGTTATTTCCGCGGGCCAGTAATTCATTTCGGTATTGATGTTGATGGTATACTTACTGCCCCATGGAGGATTCATCTTATCGTTCCAGATACCTTGCAGGTTGGCGGGCTGCCCGCCAGGTTGTGATGAAGAGATCAACAGGTACCGGCCAAATTGAAAATATAAAGCTGCTAACTGCGGATCGTTGCCTGCAGCAAAATCCCGTATTCTTATATCGGTAGGATTCTTTACAGAGTCGGTTGTACCAAGATCTATGTTGACGCGGTTAAAATATTTTTGATAAGAAATTATATGATCCTTCAGTAATACCGCATAGCTTTTTTGTACCGCTTTGGCCAGCCAGTTTTCTGCCTTCGCGCTTTCGTTTGCAGTGATGTCTTTATAGTTAACGAAATTGGTGGCAATAGAAATATAGATAGTAACCGCATCAGCCTGCTGAACAGTGATAGCTCCGTCAGCCGAAGTAATTTTTCCGCCTTCGGGTTTTATTTTTGCAAGCGCTTTAAATTTTACAGCTCCGGGTACACCATCTTTATCGCCGCTTATACCGGATAGTACCAGTTCATTCGTTGAATTAACAGACACTGATGACTTTTGCAGGCTCGACAAAGAGGCAGTAAAAGTTATGCCTGCGCGTCCGTCTGAAGTGATACGC
>JAQBNJ010000559.1 GCA_028288645.1 Sediminibacterium sp. | reverse complement strand
GCTTTTTTATCATAATCGACCACACGCTCTTTGTAGAGGTCAATAAAGGCGCTTGGTTTTTTAGGAAGCATTGCAGTTACATTGCATAAACAATTAATGACCGTATTGTTATTTGAATCAGTAATATTATATACTCCCCAGATACTCCTGCCTTTCTGCTTGATCTCAAGAAAAAAAGAACTGTTGCGCCCGGTTCCCTTTGCAGAGCCTTGAATAATTCCGCCCCATGTGCCGGTTAGATCCTGGGAGAATGTAGTGGTGACAGCGATGAGCAGAATGAAAGAGAGGAATGTTTTTTTCATTTTTGTTAGTTGGTGTTTGATAGGATGATCGTGCTTTTAGCGTTCAGGCCGCTCCGTTCGGGCCGCTGGAGCGGCCTGAACGCTAGGCGGAGTTCCTGGCGGCATTAATAATGCCAAACATACTGCGCGTGATCAATTTTTCATATACTTCTTTCATGGAAGGGTCGGTTTCTTTCATGTGCAACTGGTGAAGCGCATATTGTTGTATCGTAAGCAAAGGCAAAACGATCTTATCGCGCATTTGTATGGAGGCACGCCCTGTTTTGTCCTCCTGCATCAGTTCGGTTGAATCAGATAGTTCGAGTACAAGTTTTGCAGTAAGATCAAATTCGTTTTTGATCAGCTCCCAGATAGCGCCGTATTGCGGATCCTCTTTAATGTATTGCGTTAATGCAAAAGTAGATTTGAGCATGCTCATCATACTGTTATCTATCAGCGTGCGGAAGAACAATACATTGCGGAACATGGCTTTTACATCTTCCCACATACCGCGGTCTTTGATATGTTGCAATGCGGTGCCCACACCAAAATAACCGGGCACGTTTTGTTTTAACTGGCTCCAGCTTCCCACAAAAGGAACGGCGCGCAGGTCCTCAAAACGCAATTCGCCACCACCGCCGCGCTTAGCTGGCCGGCTCGCAATATTGCTTTTACTGTAATAATTCAGCGGGCTGAATTGCTGCAGGTAAGAAAGAAACAAAGGATGTGTTTTGAAAGACTGATAAGCATCGTAACTGATCTTTCCCAACTCATCTAATAAATGCCTGTCGTGTTGCGATAACTGCATACGTGTATCAGCAAATAATTCATTGCTTAACCCGGCGCTTAACAATTGTTCAAGATTGAACTGCGAAGACTGTATGGTGCCGAAATTGGAAGTGATGGTTTGTCCCTGTATGGTTAACTGTATCTCTTCATTCTCAATATTATTTCCCAGCGATGCATAGAATTTGTTTGTCTTGCCACCACCGCGTGAAGGCGGACCTCCGCGACCATCAAAGAATTTTGCTTTGATATTGTATTTGCGCGAGATGGCAGTAAGGTTTTCTTTCGCGGTATAAATGCTCCAGTTGGCCTGTAAATAACCGCCGTCCTTTGTACCATCGCTAAAGCCGAGCATGATAGTTTGCTGCTGCTGGCGCTGTTGCAGGTGTTGTTTATAGAGCGGTAGCGTGTATAAGAGTTCCATGATGGCTTCCGCCTCGTGCAGGTCATCAATGGTCTCGAATAAAGGAATGATATCGACGGTAAGTGTTTCCGGTTTCCATCCACATAAACGAAACAGGGCGTATACTTCCATCATATTTACTGCGCTCTGGCAATTACTGATGATATAACGCTGGCACCCTGCGGCCCCATTCATTTTCTGTATGTTACTGATGGCATACATACTTTGCAAAGTATCTTTTGTAATGCCATCGGGAAAGATTGCAGGATCGATCGACATCTCCAGTGAAGAAAGAATTTTGATCTTTTCTTCCTGCGAAAGGTCTTTGTAATTATCCGGCAGGATCGCTTTTTCACCTTTAACTTTTAGTTGCTCATTTACCTCGGTCAACACCTGGGTATGTATCCTGCTGTCCTGCCGCACATCCAATGCCGCGAAATGCGTTCCGAATATTTTTACTTTATGGATCAGGCTATCGATCCTTTGCAGGAACAGCGAATGATGTTTTTCAATCACCAGTGTTCGGATCGCGTTCAGCTGTTGCAGCAACTCATTCGCAGTAATGTGTTTGATATCTTTTGATCCGAATACATTTTCGTAGAGTTGTTGTTCAAGGCTGTGGATCATAGTATCAACGCCGGTGAACGTAAGACGGCGAACGAGTTTACGTACATCGCGGTAATAAGAAACGATGATGGCGCTACGCAAAGCCTCCGCTACTTTCAGCGTGGTTTCTGCATTTACAAAAGGATTCCCATCCCTGTCGCCACCTGGCCAGAAACCAAGTTCGATAAAAGGGTTGTCACCATCGTAGTTATTATCAAATATTTCCCTGTCAATAAAATTGTAAATATTACCGATGGAGGTATACAAAATATTTTCGAGGTACCACATCAGGTTCAGCGCTTCATCATAAGGTGTGGGTTGTTTTTTATTAAAGAAGGGGGTGATACCTAATTGCTGGATATAAAGATTGATGGTATGAAAATCGTTTTTACCGATCGCTTCATTCATATCATTGATAATACCCAACACTCTGCCGTTATAAAATTGTGTTGTATGCGCTGTTAACACAATCCTTACCTTGAATTTGCGGAGTTTGTTCTTTAAGGCCTGCGTTTTTCCCGCGAATGAAGCTTCATTGGTCAATGCTTTTAAACTACCTGCGCCATCCATATTATGTACGGTGGTGAATGCAGCATCTTCGATCGCATCAAACAACACCACCTGTCGTTCTATGTATTGCGCGAATTTAAAAAGGCGGTCCAGTTTTTCCGATTCAGCTTTTACATTGGTATGCTGTTCAAAAAAACGATCAATGATCTGCATCGGGCTCTTGCCTTCTGCATAACCATCAACACATGCCTGCAATAAAATGGGTAACAAGGCACCTACATTGGCGATGCCGGAAAAAGGTAATGCAGCGAACAGGCTGTTGTAGATGGTATACTTGTCCGTTACATTTCGCCTGAAATTGTTGATATATAGAGATGACGACATAATTTGCTTGCTGGTGCTCAAGATAAATCATTTGCATATAAATGAGAAAAGCTATTAGCTACTGGCTGTTAGCTATTAGCAGCGGCGAGTTAAAAACGTGGTTGGTATTAAACTTTATACATTTGATGTTATCCAACTGTTTGGTATATTTATAAAAACCCCTGCATGCACCCGGACGATAAGGAATTATTGTTTCAGTTTCAGAACACTGCTACAAAAGAGAAGGCATTTACTGCCATCATCAATAAGTACCAGGAGAAATTGTATTGGCATGTACGCAGGCTGGTGGTTGATCATGATGATGCCAATGATGTGTTGCAGAATGTATTCATCAAAGTGTGGAAGGGCCTGGAGAATTTCAGGGAAGACAGCCAACTGTACACCTGGTTATACCGGATCGCTACCAATGAAGGCTTGACATTCCTTGAACAGCAGAAAAAAAGGAGCACGGTTAGTTTGAGTGATGTAGAAAGTGGATTGAGCAATAAAGTAAAGGCAGATGCAAATTTTGATGCCAATAAACTGGAATGGCGCTTACAATTGGCCATACAGCAACTGCCGGAGAAACAGCGGATGGTGTTTAACCTGCGGTATTACGACGAGATGCCTTACCAGGAAATGAGCCGTATCCTGGATACCAGCGAAGGGGCATTGAAGGCGAGTTACCACCATGCGGCCAAGAAAATAGAGGAATTCATAAAGAATTATTAAACTTTGAGGTGAACAGGCTGTCAAAGCTTGTGGTTATCATGGAAAATAAGACAGACATATTACAGGAATTGAGGAATATCAGCCCATTGATCGTTGATATTCAGTCAGTAAACCCATTCAGTGTACCCGCCGGGTATTTTGAAGGGCTGCCTGCTGCCATATTGGAAAAGATACGGATCGGGGCCATACTGGACAATGCATCAGCCGATACTTACGAGGTTCCTGCGGGTTATTTTGAAGGATTATCAGCCAATATCCTGTCGAAAATAAAAATGGGTGAGCTTAATGGACTGGCCGCAGAACTGAACGAAGTGGCCCCATTATTAAATACGATCAGCAAAAGCGAAGTATATACGGTTCCAGCCGGTTATTTTGACCAAATGGATCTTAGCGCGGTTACCCGGAAAGAAGGAAAAGTGATCACATTACGTATTGCCCGTAAATGGATGCAGTATGCCGCGGCTGCGGTAATGGCTGGTATATTGGTAACGGGTGCATTTTTGTATAACGATGGCAATAGCAGTCTTACCGGTATAAAAGCGGATAGCTCAGATGTATCATTTGAAATGAATAAAGTGAGCGAGGCCGAGCTGGTTACTTATCTCGATAACCCGGAACATTCTGTGGCCGTTCCTGCCGCTACTACGCTGGCGAGTGAAGCGGACCTGGTTGATGTGAAAAATAATTTAAGCCGGTTAAGTGACGAAGAACTGAACCAATACCTGAAAGAAAATGCAGAACCTTTTGAGAGTGCGGTTTCAGAAAAGGAATAATGATCATGAAAAGAACCTGTTATTTTATCGCATTCCTGTTGTTCTCCTGCTGCACCATCTTTGCACAGCCGGATGGCCCTGGCGTTCCACCTTCTACTATTGTTGGACTTAAGATGGCGTTTGTTACCAGGCAATTGGCATTGACCAACGAGGAAGCGCAAAAATTCTGGCCGGTATACTATAGCTATTCAGGAGAATTGCGAAGAACAAAACAAGGCAATAAAGGCGATGTGCTGGCAATGGAAGAAAGCATGCTTAACGTTCGCAAAAAATACAAAACCGAGTTCAAAAAAATACTGACTACAGACGAACGGGTTAACAAAGCGCTAACCGTTGACAGGGATTTTATGAACGTAGTAAGAAAAGAAATACAACAGCGGCAGGGCGCGAAAATGCGCGGGCCCAAACAGATGAAACCGAAGGAGCAGGATTGATCATCGCGCCGTTGGTGTGTCCTCACACCAATTGAGACTATCCAGTATTCACACTTTTTTGATTTTCTTCCCGGGCATGTGATCGTAAGAACACGATCACAACTTACGGCGCCGGCCATACCGGCGATTTGATATCGTGGTAAAATAAAAAGGTCCAGTGCTCAGCTTGTCCCTGCTGCCACCATTGCTGGCGAAGTTCCATGCATTTCTTTCCATCAAAATCATACTTGGCAACAAAGCGGTTTTTCATTTGTTGTAATTGCGGTGCCACATCACCACCGAAAAAAGCGGTCTGCCCGTTTTCTTCGATCCAGAATACCTGGTGAAATTTGCTGTGGGCACCTGTCATTTGATAGCGGATATAGTTATCGATCAAACCTTCATCTTCCGTTAACCAAACCACTTTGCTGAATTCACGAAGCAATTCAAAATCTTCCGTGATATAAGACGCCGTTCCCACTTCCATCGCATAATCAAATTCACGTTTCTGTATATACCAGGTTGCATAAGGGAAACTGATAAATTTTTCGTGGCTCAGTTTATTTTTGATAGTTATGCCACCAG
>JAQBNJ010000507.1 GCA_028288645.1 Sediminibacterium sp. | reverse complement strand
AGCAGCCATGGCTAATCCTGTGAAGAGTTTGAGAACTGAATAAATCCGTTTGGAGTTTGGTGTTTGTGGTTGAAGAACTCCAAACCACAAACACCAAACGCCAAACACTAAACTAATCATATGATCCAGAATTATTTTAAGATCGCGTGGCGGAATATCAGTAAGAATAAAATATTTTCCGCTATAAATATTTTCGGGTTAGCGGTAGGTTTTACCTGCTGCCTGCTCATAGCGCTGTTTATAAGGAATGAAATAAGTTTTGATAAATTTCATACCCATGCCGCTTCTATTTACCGCCTCACTTCTATTCCCAAGGCAACCAATGGCACGGCGGCTGAGTTGGCAGTAACACCATCACCATGGGCTCCGCGTATGAAACAGGATTACCCCGAGATTAAGGAATTTGCCAGGCTGCTCAAATCGGATAAAACATCTATCACTACGCCATCCAAAGAAAACTATTACGAATCAGATATTCTTTTTGCAGATTCTACCTTTTTTAATGTATTCAGCTTTTCGTTGCTGAACGGTGATAGCAAACACGCATTGGACCGGCCCAATACAATCGTACTGGCAAAAGAAACCGCCAGGAAATATTTCGGAAATACCGACCCCGTTGGGAAAACCCTGGTAACCACAACGCCCTTCGGCCCTGCCTTCAACCTTGAAATAACAGGTGTTGTGGATGAGGCTCCTGCCAATTCTCATTTCAAATTCAAAGGACTGATCTCAATGCGTACACTAGGAGATATCAGCAATATGTGGCAATACCATATGTTCACTACTTATTTTGTTTTGGCGTCAGGCGTGGGCAAAAATGATCTTGAATCAAAATTCAAAGACTTCAATACAAAATATATTGCCAATAATTCCAATGCAGATGGCCCGCAGGAAATTCACCTGCAGGCATTAACAGATATTCATTTTCATTCACAAATGACTGGTGAGATCGGCGTGAACAGCAGTGATACATATGTGTACCTTTTTTCGGCGATCGCATTTTTTGTTTTAGTGATCGCCTGTTTGAATTTTATCAATCTCAGTACGGTTCAATCGCTCAAAAGGGCCAAAGAAACCGGCCTGAGAAAAGTGATCGGTGCAGGAAGAATGCAACTGGTTAAGCAGTTTCTCGGCGAATCCGTATTGATCACCTTGCTTGCTTTTATTTTTTCATTGATGCTGGCTTTTCTATTCCTGCCGGTTTTTAACCGTCTTGCAGACAGGGCGCTGCAACTCGATCTTATACGCGATTACCGGCTTATTGTTTCATTCTTTGTATTGGCAATCGTTATCGGTATTATTTCAGGCATTTATCCTGCGTATATCCAATCATCGTTTAAACCTGTAGATGTTTTAAAAAACCAGCACATAAAGTTATCAGGAGGAAACCTGTTACGCAAATCATTGGTTACGTTCCAGTTTGTTATTTCGATAGGGCTGATGGCCGGCACCCTGCTTGTTTATAAACAATTGCAGTTTATTAAAAACAAAGATCTTGGGTTTAATAAGGATGGAACTTTTATCATATCTGTTCCAACAGGAACGGATGGCACAAAAATAGAAACATTTAAAAATGTCCTTCTGCAACACCAGGGTATTGTTGCCGGTGCAGCGGCTTCTACACTGCCGGGTACACAGATACCTATCAATCTTACGCACACAGGAACGTCTGAAAAAGATAAATCGATGCAGATGTTATTTGTGGACCATGATTTTATCAAGGCTACACAAATGCAGGTGATCGCTGGACGTTCATTTTCTAAACAGTTTGCTACGGATTCAGCCGAAGGTTTTATACTAAACCGCGCAGCAGTTGCCGGTTCCGGTTGGAAGACACCGCAGGAGGCCATCGGCAAAACGTTTCAGTGGAAAAATCCCAATGCTATCCTGAAAAACGGTAAGGTGGTCGGAGTGGTGGAAGATTTTAATATCACGCCCTTAAAGTCTTCTGTGCAACCACTCGTGATGCATATACTCCCGAGAAGGTTCCAGTATTTATATGTACGTTATAAAGATATTGCTATCAGTGATGTGGTTGCGTTGAGCACTAAAGAATTCAAATCATCATTTCCCAATCTGCCTTTTGAATATACATTCCTGGATGAAAGGATCAATTCATTGTACGCTGCAGAAACAAAACTGGGCACCATATTCGGCTATTTTGCAGGGCTTGCTATTTTGCTTGCCTGTCTTGGCATATTAGGATTGTCTGTGTATGCTACACAAAGACGTACAAAAGAGATCGGCATCCGGAAAATACTGGGCGCCAGTATTGCAGGCATCTGTAAAGAATTATCAAAAGAATTTCTGAAGCCGGTTTTAATCGCATCCATAATCGCCTCACCGGTCGCATGGTGGGGTATGCATAAATGGCTGGAAGGCTTTGCATATAAAGCCGCTATAAGCTGGTGGATTTTTGCGATCGCAGGTATGACAGGAATTCTTATCGCTTTGCTAACCGTCAGTTTCCACGCTATTAAGGCGGCGACGGCAAACCCGGTGAAGAGTTTGAGAACAGAGTAAAACCGTTTGGAGTTTGGTGTTTGTGGTTAGGCGTTCTTTAACCACAAACACCAAACCACAAACACCAAACCCTATATATGTTAAGACATTATTTCAACATCGCATTCCGCAACCTTTCCAAACAGAAAGGGTTGACATTTATCAATGTATTTGGTTTGTCTGTGGGACTTGCGTGTTTTACTTTGTTCTTATTATTTGCCATCAATGAATTCAGTTTCGATCGTTTTCATGCTAAAGCAGATAATATTTACCGTGTATATCGCTGGACAATCGCCATGAATGGAGAAAAAGCGGAAGGCGATCCGTACTTGCCTTCACCGGCGGGGCCTGCTATGAAACAGGATATACCTGGCATCGTAAACTTTGTACGCTTCAGGGATTCATGGGGTGAAAGTTTTATCAAAGTTGATGATCATGTAAAACGTTCCGGCGTATCGTTTGCTGATCCTCAATTTTTTTCAGTGTTTTCATTCCCGATGATCTATGGGAATGCGAAAACCGCTTTGCAGAACCTGAACAATATTGTGCTCACGAGATCAAAAGCGAAGGCGCTGTTCGGAACCGAAAATGTTGTTGGCCGCACGATCGAGATAAAAACAGACACTGCATTTGTTCCCTTTATAATAGGTGGTGTTACGGAAGATATTCCTGCCAACTCTTCTATTACTTATGAGATCCTTGGAAATTTTGGGTTCATGGAAACAACTCCCTCCGGCAAACGCGGGGTGAATAATTGGCACAGGTCCTCATACGCCACTTTTGTGGAATTACCGGCTGGCAGCAAGCTCCCCGGGGATGTTCAGAGTTTGGCTTCGTTCCGAAAAAAATATTATCCCGATGAAGAAAAAGAGATCAGGAAAAGTGGTTTTACCTGGACAGGAAAAGATCCGCCGGTAAGTTTTCGACTACAACCCCTGCGGGAGGCGCATACGGATACAAAAGTGTATGGCATGACGATAGGCACGGTTGATCCAAAAACGATCTGGATATTACTGGCCATTGCAGCAGGTGTACTGTTGATCGCCTGTATCAACTTTACTACACTATCCATCGGCCGTTCTGCAGGCAGGGCAAAAGAGATCGGTGTACGCAAAGTAATCGGCAGTAATAAAAAACAGGTGATCCTGCAGTTCTTATCGGAGGCTGTACTGTTGAGTATCTTATCAGGCATACTTGGTTTTATCTTAAGCAGGTTACTGCTTCCTTTTTTCAATAAATTATCCGGGCGTGATATTCATTTTTCTTTCGCCCTATATCCTGAAATGGTATGGATGCTCATTGCGTTGATTTTGCTGGTTGGCCTTTTGGCCGGCGCTTATCCCGCACTTGTATTATCACGTTTTAAACCGGTAGAAGTTTTAAAGAGTAAAGTTCGTGTTGGGGGTTCCAACTTATTTACACGCTCATTGGTAACGGTCCAGTTTGTTGTTTCTATCGGGTTGATCGTTTCTACGGTGATCATTTTACAACAACTTTCTTTTATGCAGGGCAAGAATCCCGGCTTTGATAAAGAAAACGTAGTAATGGTAGATGCAGAAGGAACGGCTACTAAAAAGATCTTTCCGTTATTCAAACAGGCGCTGGCAAAAGAACCTTCTATTGCTTCGGTGGCCGGTGCAGAATTAGGATTGGGTGAAGGTACGGGATGGAGCAGGTCCGGTTTTGAATTTGAAGGCAAACATAAAGATGTGTATGAGAATTTTGTTGATAACGATTATATCA
>JAQBNJ010000478.1 GCA_028288645.1 Sediminibacterium sp. | reverse complement strand
TTTGTCCTTCCCAGGTAAACTTACCGGGTTCTTTCTCATGCATGTTCCAGAACAGGTAAGCACAAACAGCGTTTAATCCCATTGCTTTCGCCATTTGTAAACGATGACGCCAATAGGGTTTCGGTATCCGTGCAAAATGCATTTCACCACAACGGATAACCGTGGGGCGTCCGTTGAGCATAAATGCCGAATCATTAATAGCAAATGTTTGCTGCTGGGCCGTTACTTTGTATTGAACAACCAGGATCACAAAAAATACCAATGCGAGTCTTGATCTCATGTGCTTTTTTTGGAATGTTTTATGCCGGAAATAATTTACAAGATAAGCAATCTAATGTGTTGCGTATAATGGGTTTCATTTACGGAATTTTTCAGGTAACTTGTTTTTCAACAATAATAGGTCGATGGTAGTCAATAAACCCAGCTGCATTTTTTTAGCCATACTGAGTTTCACATTTTACGCCTGTAAACAGAAACAGGATGCTGTTGCCACTGCAAAATATGCGGATTCGGTGCGCTCGTGTATGCAGACACCGTCACGTTTTTCAAATATGGATAGCAATGCATCGGCCATTACAATATCAGGTGATACGTCAAACAAAGGAATGGTTTATATAGCAGGTGGAAGTTTCAGCATGGGCGCCGATAACCAACAGGCGGATAAAGATGAATACCCAAAGCATGAAGTGAAACTAAATGCATTCTGGATCGATAAAACAGAAGTGACGAATGCTGAGTTTGAGAAATTTGTAAACGCAACCGGGTACATTACTACTGCGGAAAAAAAACCGGATTGGGAAGAGATGAAAAAGACTTTACCGCCCGGAACCACTAAACCTTCCGATGATGAATTGGTTGCAGCTTCCCTGGTGTTCAAACAAACCAATCAACCGGTTGACCTGAATGATTACAATCAATGGTGGGCCTGGGTGCCCGGCGCCAACTGGAAACAGCCTGGGGGTCCGGGCAGTTCTATCAAAGGGCGTGAGAACTACCCGGTGGTACAGGTGAGTTGGTTCGATGCCATGGCTTACTGCAAATGGGCAGGAAAACAATTACCCACAGAAGCGCAATGGGAATTTGCTGCAAGAGGTGGATTGGTAAATAATATCTATCCCTGGGGAAATGAACATGTGAATGCAGGTAAACCAAAAGCGAATACATGGGAAGGAAAGTTTCCTTATTACAATGAAACAAAAGACGGTTTTGTAAAGCTTGCGCCGGTGCGTAGTTATGCTGCCAATGGTTATGGTTTGTATGATATGGCGGGCAATGTCTGGGAATGGTGCAGTGATTGGTACAATTATGATTATTACAAAACGATTAATGGAACCGCTACAGATCCACAAGGGGCAAAAAAAAGTTTTGACCCCGCAGAACCTTTGATGGCTAAACGGAGTTTACGTGGCGGTAGTTTTTTATGCAACGATAGTTACTGTAGTGGATATCGTGTTTCTCGCAGGATGAAAAGTACACCTGACACAGGATTGGAACATACCGGTTTTCGTTGTGTGAAAAACACACAACAGAAAACAAAATAACATTTAATTATAAAGCACACTCCCTCTCAATGTAAAATCGCTATTTTCGAAACCGATTGCCATTTAAGACCAAAAACCAAAACATGAAAAGAAGAATTTTCTTAAAGAATGCCGGCATTGCTGCTGCGGGTATGGCGGTAACACCTTTCTCTAATCTGCTGGCAAGACCTGCTGATGCTAAGGTAAGAATGGGAATGATAGGTGTTGGCCTTCGTGGCCAGAATCATCTTGAACTTCTGCTACGAAGAAATGATGTTGAAGTAGTTGGTATTTGTGATGTAAGCGATCGCATGCTTACATCAGCAAAAGGGATCGTTACTAAAAGTGGTAAAAAAATGCCCGAAATATTTACGGGCGATAACTATGCATGGAAAACAATGCTTGAGAAAACAAAACTTGACGGCATTGTGATCGCAACACCGTGGGAATGGCATAAAGACATGATCATTGGTACTATCGAATCAGGCATCAAATATGTATACAGTGAAGTAATGATCGGGATCACATTGGAAGATCATTGGGATGTTGTAAAAGCCGCAGAAAAGAATAAGGCACATGTAATGATGCTGGAGAATGTTTGTTATCGTCGTGATGTTATGGCGGTATTGAATATGGTGAGACAAGGAATTTTCGGAGAGATGATCCATCTACAGGGGGGCTACCAACACGATCTGCGTGAAGTAAAATTCAACGATGGCGTTAATGCTTACGGGCATGGTGTTGAATTTGGGGAGAAAGGTTTTTCAGAAGCGCATTGGAGAACAGAACATTCGGTTCATCGCAATGGGGATCTTTATCCAACGCATGGTATTGGCCCGATCGCGCAATATGCTAATATCAATCATGGCAATCGTTTTCTTTCGCTCTGTTCGTTCTCAACCAAAGCAAGAGGTTTGCATAATCACATTGTGAAACAGGGTGGAGAAAATCATCCGAATGCAAAAGTGAATTTTAAACTGGGCGATGTGGTCACCACTTCCATCAATTGCGCAAATGGTGAAACCATTTTATTGCAGCACGATACCAACCTTCCGCGTCCCTATTCATTGGGGTTCCGTGTACAGGGAACAGAAGGTTTGTGGATGGATGTCAACAAGAGCATTTATGTGCAGGACAAATCAGCCAAGGCCCATCAATGGGATGAAGCAAAAGAATGGCTGGACAAATACGATCACCCGTTATGGGTTAGATGGAGCAAAGAAACAGAAGGCGCCGGTCATGGCGGAATGGATTTTTTTGTAATACACGGTTTCATCGAATCCATCAAAAGAAAAACAAATACACCGATGGATGTGTATGATGCAGCTGCGTGGAGTTCTATTACACCATTGAGCGAAAAATCGATCGAGTTAGGAAATCAAACAGTAGAAGTTCCTGATTTTACAAGCGGTCAATGGATGTATCGGAAGCCAACATTCTCAATGACGGATGACTATTGAAATATGTTATGCCAATTAGACTTTAAAGATGCATCAGTCTTACAATGCACTGTTGATTGTGAGGACACATCAACGGCGTGACCGCCGTGATTGTGTCCTCACAATCACACCCGAGCATTTTAAAGTCTAATTGGTATTATTCGCTGCTGAAGTATGGACACATCAACGGCCAATTCAAACGGCCTATGTACAAACAAAACGACCAATCATTGCTGATTGGTCGTTTTCATAAATATGATTCGGAATTAATTAAACAGCATCCGATAAAGAAGTGAACGTAAAGTCCCTGATCTTCATCGCCGGTATTAAATAACTGCGGTATGATTCCACGCTGATGCTTCTTTCCTGTTTACCCAATGCTTCCACGTTGTTAAGCATGATCACAGGACTTTCATTAAAGCGAAAGTTTTTCACCGGGTATTTGATCTGGCCATTCTCGATATAAAAAGTTCCGTCACGTGTTAAGCCTGTCAATAACAACGATTGTGGATCAACCAACCTGATATACCACAAACGCGAAACAAGTATTCCTCTTTCTGTACTTTTGATCAGGTCCTCAATAGAAGCGGTTCCGCCATCCATGATGATATTACTTGCAAACGGGCCGGGTTTCATCCCTTTTTTCTCTGCCCAGAATCTTGAATAGTTCAGGTTTTTAACCACACCTTTTTCTATCCAGTTCACTCTTTCTACCGGCAAACCATCACGGTTGAATGTAGAAGAAGGCAGATCGGGATGGAACGGGTCTGAATAGATATTTACTTTTTCATCCATCAATTGTTCTCCCAAACGGTTACCGCCACCGGGTTTGCTTAAGAAACTTCTTCCTTCATCTGCACTACGCGCATCGAAACGGAACATGTTCTCAAGCATGTAGGTTGCTGCAACCGGCTCTAATATCACTGTATATTTTCCCGGCTCGATCGCTTTTGCTGCTGCAGAACCATTGGCTTTGCCTGCGGCAACTTTTGTTGCAGACAGTGTATCGAGTTTTGTTACATCGTTAAAGCCACGTGCTGCATAACCTGAGCCTGTTCCCTCCTGGTTGCGTGTTGTGATAGAGAAAATAACATCGGTGCTTTTATTATACCCAAACAATCCTTTCGAATTCATAAAGGAAGAAAAGGCGGTTGTATTTTCAATAAAACCTGCTGCTTCCAATTTTGCGTCTTTCGCTACTTTGATACTTTTACCAACGGCTTCGGCCCTGCTTTCAGGCGTCATAGCTGCGGTAGCCGGTACATACGTGATGGCATCTTTAAAATTCGCCGGCCCCATCAGCGGCATGGATTCAGGATTTTCAGGAGCGAGCTGCGCCAGTTCTTCTGCGCGGCGCACAACTTTCTCCAATGATTTATCATCAAATTCATTGATGCTTGCACTTCCTGTTTTTTTACCGTAAGTACTACTAACGGCAAGGCTCATTGTACTGATATCGCCGGCGGTTGAAACGGCGTTGCGCGCATAACGTATGTTACCGCCCTCCGAACCGTTTAAGCTTACTTCGCATTCATCTGCTTTTGAGAACGCGATCACTTTTTTTAATAACGCCTGCGCTTCTTCTTTAGATAATATTGCCATGATTTAATTAGATTTTTCTTGCTGTATTAATAACGTTTACTCCATCGAAACGGGTAGTACTGCTACCATGCGATACTGCATTTGACTGTCCGGGTTGTCCCTTACCATCATTGAATGCACCACCTAAGCGATAGTCGCTTTGATCAGCGATAGCCGTACATGAGTTCCAGAATTCCTGCGTATTTGCCTGGTAAGAAACATCTTTCAGCATACCAATGATCTTACCATTTTTAATTTCGTAAAATGTCTGGCCGCCAAACTGGAAATTGTAACGCTGCTGATCAATAGAGAACGAACCATCACCAATGATATAAATTCCTTTCTCCACATTTTTGATCATGTCATCAACGCTCAGTTTTGTTTTACCCGGTTGCAAAGAAACATTCGGCATCCGTTGAAACTGTACATCGTTCCAGCTTTGTGCATAGCAGCAACCTTGTGATTCTTTCAATCCCAAAATATGCGCCTGGTCGCGGATGGCCTGGAAATTAACCAATACCCCATCTTTAATGAGATCCCATTTTTTTGCAGGCACACCTTCATCATCATAACCGATCGCACCCAATGAGCCAGGTTGCAATTTATCGGCAACAACATTTACGAGGTTGCTTCCGAATTTGAAATTTTTGGTTTTCAGCTTTTCAAGTGTTAAGAAACTGGTACCGGCATAGTTGGCTTCGTAGCCTAATACGCGATCCAGTTCTGTAGGGTGCGCAACAGATTCATGTATTGTTAACCATAAATGCGATGGATCGAGTATCAGATCATATTTACCCGGCTCAACCGACTTAGCTGTTAATTTCTGTGCTACTTCTGCTGCTGCAGATTTCACATCTTCCAGCATATCGTAACGGTCCTTATACCTTGTAATTATACCCGGTACTTTGCTGCCGGGTGTTGAAGTAAGATATTCATAACCCATACCAACAGGCGAACTCAAGGATTTTCTTGATTCAAATTTGCCGGATGCACGGTCCACCCTTGAAACAGTAAAGTTTGGAAACAGGCGATGGATATCCTGGTCGATATAAGAGCCATCTGTAGAAGCGAAGAATTTTTGCTCGTTCACTGCGAGGATCACAGAGTTTACGAAGTTGGCGCCCGCTGTCATAGCCGCTGCGTTCACAGAAAGCAGGAGATCCACTTTATCTTTCACAGGAACTTCAAAAGCATTTCTTTCGATTGGCGTTTTCCATGTTACATCACCAAACCCTTTTTGTGCAGCAAGCTGTACAGGATCGGAACCGATCTTGGAATTGGCTTTGGCAACTGCCACTGCGCGTTCGGCTGTTTTAGCCACGTCTTCTTTTGTTACGCGGTTAGAAGCAGCAAACCCCCAGCAACCATTGGCCAGCACACGGATACCTACACCAAATGATTCGGAATTGGCAACATTCTGTACACGGTTTTCACGGGTAGCCACAAACTGGTTCAGGTACCTGCCAATGCGGACATCTGCATAGGTAGCGCCTTTTGCACGTGCGGCGTTTAATGCCACATCTGCCAGTTGTTTCTTAATGCTTACATCCATGCCGTCGTTCAGAAACTGCGACGGGTCGATGGACTTCCCAAAAAGGGCGAAATCGGGCAACATCATTGCGCCGGCGCCCATAGCTGATAATTGTAAAAAATCTTTCCTTTTCAAAGTTAGCCCTCCAGTTAAATTTTGTTATAAAAAAGGTTTGTAGAAGCAGTCTACATATTACGATATTTTTTTCAGAAAATCTTACGCTCCATCCATAAAAATCCGCAACAAATTATGAACGGTATGAAGAAATAAACCAGGGGAACAGGAACAGGTAACGACTTTCCTCCAATTGATTCATTGATAGCGGTTTCCTTCGGCCGTTCCGAATATTGGCTGGTTGCGGTTATCTTTTGTTGCGCCGCCACATATTTCCAATCATCCTGATCATACACATACCAATTATTACTTATACCCTGAACGGTAACAGGTGTTTGCCAACCCGCCCGCAACGGCCAGTAAACGCCTGTCCACAGGTTGGAAAGTTTTTCGTCCTGGGCAAGGGCTATTCTTTTATTATCAATTTCCAAAACAGGAAATGTATTTCCATTTATTCCTAATATGATCTTTAGCGGTTGTTGAACAACAGGCAATGCCGGCGTTGTTTCAACCGCTACCGGAACCTGTTTCTGCCTGGCCGTTTTTTGAAGAATGGCCGACCATATCGAATAATAATTTGCGGTATTGCCGGCTAACAACCAACTATATGTATTGTTAAGCGTAGTAAATACGATTCTACCTGCTCCTTCGGCGGCGATGCCTGTTACAATATTATTGGCAGAATCGGTTATCAATGGCTGCATGCCGTTTCGGCTGCGGATGAACAGCGGTTGCTCTACGGGCAATACACCCTTGGTTAATCCGTCTTCGGTCATGCGCAGAGAGATCTGTGTTGGTTGTTTACTCGGTAATGCATACAACTGAAATTGCGATGCCCACCATTCTTTTGTTGCCCTGATGCTGTCGGACCGAATGATCATCCCCATTCCTTTCCGGTTAACCTGGCTGTAAATATTTTCCTGTTCCGGTTTACTTAGTGATAATAAAGCGAGTTCATCCCCGATCAATACATCAAAACTATCCAGCAATGAAGAACTAACGCGATCCAGTGCAAGAGTTCCAGTATTAAAAAAAGTTTTATCAAACTTATTGGTACTGATCGCTGTTTTTGTAACAATCGAATAGC